>NZ_PQMX01000109.1:0-14264 GCF_004368385.1 Burkholderia sp. B10
CCCCAAGCCCGATCCGCGCCCCCCCCGCTCACTCCCCCACGCCACTGTAAGAAGTTGTAGGGAAACACCCGATGCGATGCAGCACGGTCGCTCGTATGATGCGGGCTGTGACGTTGATCACGTTCACAGGATTCCGATCTCATGCCGTTCGCCACGCAGGCCGAACGGCATTTTTTTATGCGCCGCTGCGTGCGATCAGCCGTCGGCGCGCATCGAGGCGCGCGAGCAGCGCGCGTCGCGCGTCGTCGTCCGACGCGCGCCATCCCTTGATTTCGTCGCGGGTGCGCAGGCAGCCCGCGCACCAGTCGGTGCGCGGATCGATCCTGCAGACGTCGGTGCACGGCGAGGTCACCGTGCCGACCGGTACCGGCGTGTCGCTCATGCGTCGTTGCGCAGCGCGACGTCGGCGACCGGCGCGCCCGTCAGCGCGACGAGCTCCTGCGGCGACAGGTTGAACACCGCGTGCGGATGGCCGGCGGCCGCCCACAGGCTGTCGAGCGCGAGGAGATCCGCATCGATCAGCGTGACCGGTTCGACGAGATGGCCGATCGGACAGACGCCGCCGATCGCATAGCCGGTGTTGTCGCGCACGAACTTCGCGTCCGCGCGACCGACCGCGCCGACCTGCGCCGCGACCTTCTTTTCGTCGACGCGGTTCGCGCCGCTCGCGACGACCAGCACCGGCAGCCCGTCCGACTCGCGGCGAAACAGGATCGACTTCGCGATCTGCGCGACCGCGCAGCCGAGCCCGGCCGCGGCTTCGGCGGAGGTCTTGCCGGTTTCGGCGAGCATCACGATGTCTTTCGCATGCCCGCGTTCGCGCAGCAGCAGCGCGACGCGGCGCGCGGAATCGGGGAGGGTGTCGAACGGAGTGGGTGTCGTCATGGGTGAGTCCGGAAGTGTGAGGCTCAGGTGCAGCTCGGCGCGTCGGCGGCGCTCTGCGCGCGGGCGAGCAGTGCGCGACCGGCGCGCGATGCGTTCGCGCGGCCGATCGCAGTGGAGATGAAGTCGCCGGCGGCGACCACCTGCGCGAGGTCGATGCCGGTGTCGATGCCGAGGCCCTGCATCAGGTACAGCACGTCTTCGGTCGCGACGTTGCCGGTCGCGCCCTTCGCGTACGGGCAGCCGCCGAGGCCGGCCACCGACGCGTGGAAGATCTCGATGCCTTCGAACAGCGCCGCATAGATGTTCGCGAGCGCCTGGCCGTAGGTGTCGTGGAAGTGGCCCGACAGCCGCTCGCGCGGGAACACGCGCGTGACGGCCGCGAGCACCTCGCGCGTGCGCTTCGGCGTGCCGACGCCGATCGTGTCGGCGATGTCGATCTCGTCGCAGCCGAGCGCGGCGAAGCGCTCCACCACGTCGACCACCGAGGCGACCGGCACGTCGCCCTGGTACGGGCAGCCGAGCGCGCAGGACACGCTGCCGCGCAGCCGCAGGCCGGCGTCCTTCGCCGCCTGCGCGACCGGCTCGAAGCGCGCGATGCTTTCCGCGATGCTGCAGTTGATATTGCGCTGCGAGAACGCCTCGCTCGCCGCGCCGAAGATCACCACTTCGTCGGCGCGTGCGGCGAGCGCGTTCTCGAAGCCCTTCAGGTTCGGCGTGAGCACGGAATACACGGTGCCCGCGCGACGCTCGATACCGGCCATCACGTCGGCGCCGTCGGCCATCTGCGGCACCCACTTCGGCGACACGAACGATGCGGACTCGACGTTGCGGAAGCCGGCGCGCGACAGCCGGTCGACGAGCGCGATCTTCACGTCGGTCGGCACGAAGGCCTTCTCGTTCTGCAGCCCGTCGCGCGGGCCGACTTCGACGATCTTGACGGCGGTGGGGAACGTCATGGTTGTCTCCAGTGTCATGTTGTGCGAATTCAGTAGCCGCGCGCGCGGTCGACGATGCCGCCGATCGGCTCGCCGCGCTCGAGCGCGCGGATCTTGCCCGCGATCTGCTCGACGGCTTCGTCGCGCAGCGTCAGCGCGGCGCTGTGCGGCGTGATCGTGATGCGCGGCGCCTGCCAGAACGGATGGTCGGCGGGCAGCGGCTCGTGCTCGAACACGTCGAGCGTCGCGGCCGCGATGCGGCCGCTCGCGAGCGCGTCGAGCAGGTCGGCTTCGACCAGATGCGCGCCGCGCGCGACGTTCACCAGGTACGCGCCCGGCGCGAGCCGCGCGAAGGTGCGCGCGGACAGGATCGCGTCGGTGTCGGGCGTGCTCGGCAGCAGGTTGACGAGCACCTTCGCGCCGTCGATGCACGCGTCGAAGGCATGCTCGCCGGCGAAGGTCGCGATGCCGTCGAGCTGCTTCGGGCTGCGGCTGTAGCCGCGCACCGGCAGGCCGAGCGCGGCGAGCGCCTGCGCGACCTGCGCGCCGAGCACGCCGAGGCCCAGCACCGCGACCGTGAAGCGCCCGCGCGGATGCGGCTCGAGCACCTCCCAGCGCCGCTCGCGCTGCAGCGCGTCGTATTCGTCGAAGCGGCGCAGGTAGCGCAGCACCGCGTGCGTCACGTATTCGATCATCTGCTGCGCCATGCCGGAATCTTCGAGCCGCACGAGCGGTACGTCGGGCGGCAGCGTGCCGGGATGCGCGCGCTCGAGCGCGAGCAGCGCATCGACGCCGGCGCCGAGATTGAAGATCGCGCGCAGCCGCTCGCGCGGCGCGAACAGCGCGCGCGGCGCGCGCCACACGAGCGCGTAGTCGGCCGCGGCCGTGTCGCCCGGCTGCCACTCGCGCAGCTCGGCGTCGGGCAGCGCGTGCGCGAGCGCGTCGCGCCATGCGCCGGCTTCCTGGTGCGGCGTATAGAACAGGAGCTTCATCCGCTTACTTCGCGAACAGCTGGCCGATGTCGGCGAATGCCTTGAACTCGAGCGCGTTGCCGCACGGATCGAGGAAGAACATCGTCGCCTGCTCGCCGACCTCGCCCTTGAAGCGGATGTGCGGCTCGATCACGAAACGCGTGTGCGCGGCGCGGAGTGTGTCGGCGAGCGCATGCCATTCGTCCATCGACAGCACGACGCCGAAATGGCGCACCGGCACGTCGTCGCCGTCGACCGGATTCACCGCGCTCCTGCCGGTCTCGTCAGGGGCGAGATGCGCGACGAGCTGGTGACCGAAGAAGTCGAAGTCGACCCAGTGTTCCGAGCTGCGGCCTTCGGCGCAGCCGAGCAGGCCGCCGTAGAACGCGCGCGCGGCGGCGAGGCTCGTCACGGGGAAGGCGAGATGGAACGGGCGCAGCGCGCCGGCGGGCGAAGCGGACATCGGGCATCTCCTGTCGACCGGAACGGCGCGGCGGCGCGCGGCTCCGATCCGGTGCGTGGCAAGCGGGAAGCCCACATTCTACGGTCTCGCGGCGCGTTGCGCCGTCGCCGGGATGCCGGCGACGGCGAGCGGCCGCGGCGCGTGCCGCCGGCGCACAAGCAAAGCACAAAAAATTGGTTCGGCCGCGATGCGCGGCGCGCGAGAATCGACGCTCGTCTTCAAGCAACGCAAGCGAGGGCAATCATGCGCGCATGCAGCAAATCGGCGTGGCCGCCGCGGCTCGTGACCGTTCCGGGCCTGCACGGCAGCGAAGGCGCCCACTGGCAGAGCTGGCTCGAACGGCAGTTCGCGCGTTCGTTGCGCGTCGAGCAGGCCGACTGGGATGCGCCCGACCTCGTGCGCTGGGCGCAGTCGGTGCGCGCGCTGCTCGAGCGCGAGCGCGGCCCGTTCGTGCTGGCCGCGCACAGCTTCGGCTGCCTCGCCGCCGCGCATGCGCTCGCGCAATGGCCGCAGGCCGCCGACGTCGCGGGCGTGCTGCTCGTCGCGCCGGCCAGTCCGAAGAAGTTCACGTT
Source organism: Burkholderia sp. B10 (assembly GCF_004368385.1). Classification (NCBI taxonomy): domain Bacteria; kingdom Pseudomonadati; phylum Pseudomonadota; class Betaproteobacteria; order Burkholderiales; family Burkholderiaceae; genus Burkholderia; species Burkholderia sp. B10. The sequence goes on from NZ_PQMX01000109.1 coordinate 3,827, forward strand.
CGCCGGGCCGTTCGACGCGCGCCGGCTCGCGGTGCCGTCGATCGTGATCGGCAGCGAGACCGATCCGTGGATGCCGCTCGCCGACGCGCGCACGCTCGCGCGGCAGCTCGGCAGCGCGTTCGTGAACCTCGGCGACGCGGGGCACGTCAACACCGCGGCGGGCTTCGGGCCGTGGCCGCGCGCGAAGTATTTCATCGACACGCTCGTGCATTGCGCGGCGCCGCTGCGCTTTCGCGACGCGGCCGACGGCTTCGACCGCGCGCTCGTCGAGCGCGCGCTCGCGCATGCGGTGTGACGCGCGCGGCGCGCGCCCGCGTCACACCCCGCGTCACCCCGCTTACGACACCGTGACGGGCTTCACCGCCGCTGGGTCCGAATAGCTCGGCCGGCCGTTCTCGACGTGGCCCGCGAAGCGCCGCGAGAACGTGGGGTTCGCGCCGTCGCTCACCGTCACGTCATACCAATGATGGCTCGCCGCGAGCGCCCATTGCTCGACGCGCTCGTCGCCGCCGTGCAGCGTGACCTGTCGCGACGGCGCGCCGTACGCGTTGTCGGTCAGCGTCAACGTCACGTGGCCGCTGCCATGATTGCGCAGCTTCAGATACAGATTGCCGTTCGCGACGTCGTAGCCGGCCTTCACCTCGGGCTGCGCATGGTTGCGGCGGCGCGCCGTCGCGGCCGACACGTCGCCCGCGAAGACCCGCACGAACCCGTTCGGGCCGTACACCGAGAACGCATACGCGCCGTTCGTCTCGGTCAGATCGAAGTCCGCGTGCAGCACGCGGCGCGCGCCGACCGTGTAGCGCCACGGGCCGTCGGTGCGGTTCGTCGCGTACACGTGGAAGTGCGCGCCCTGGTTGCCGCGGTTCGCGAACTCGATGCGCAGCGTGTTGCCGCCGTAGATGCTCGCGTTCACGTGCAGCTCGTACGGCAGCGCGCGGGCCGGCCGCACGCCCGGCTCCTGCGGATCGATCGGCGACGGCGTCGCGGGCACCGTGGGCGCGGGCTGCGACGTGCATTGCTGGTCGGCGATCGAGCGGTACTGGCTCGTGTCGGGCAGCGCCGGGAAGGTCGCGTCCGACGAGCGGAAGTCGAACGCAGCGGTGAGGTCGCCGCACACGGTGCGGCGCCACGGCGTGATGTTCGGCTCGTCGACGCCGAAGCGTTCGCAGATGAAGCGGATCACCGACGTGTGGTCGAACACCTGCGAGCACACGAAGCCGCCCTTCGACCATGGCGACACGACCGTCATCGGCACGCGCGGCCCGAGGCCGTACGGCAGCCCGTCGGCCGTATAGCTGCCGCCGCGGCCGGGGTTCACGACCGTGTGCAGCTCGCCGTCGGTGGTCACCGTCGAGGCGCCCTGCGCGGCCGAGGTCGGCGGCTGCGGCGGCACGACGTGATCGAAGAAGCCGTCGTTCTCGTCGTACATGATGAACAGCACCGTCTTCGCCCACACGTCGGGGTTCGACGTCAGCGCGTCGAGGATCTGCGACGTGTAGTTCGCGCCGTACGCGGGCGTGTATTTCGGATGCTCGGAGAACGCGGCCGGCGGCAGCAGCCACGACACCTGCGGCAGCCGGTCGTTGATCACGTCGTCCTTCAGGTTGTCGAGCGTGCGCACCGTCTGCGCGCGCTGATACAGCGACGAGCCCGGCTTCGCGTCGATGAAGTTCGCGAAGTTCTGCAGGATGTTGGTGCCGTAGTTGCCGTTGTACGGATCGGCCCACGTGAGCCCCTGCTGGTAGATCTGCCAAGACACGCCGCGCGCCTCGAGCCGTTCCGGGAAGGTCGTCCACGACAGCAGCTGGTAGGCGGGCGGCAGGTCGCCGTCGACGTAGTCGGCGTTGTCGAGCAGCGGGCCGCCGAACTTGCCGGTCGGATCGATCGTGCCGGTCATCAGGTACGAGCGGTTCGGGTGCGTTGGCCCCGGCAGCGAGCAGAAATAGTTGTCGCAGACGGTGAACGCATCGGCGAGCGCGTAGTGGAACGGGATGTCGTCGCGGACGTGATAGCCCATCGTCATGTCGGTCTTGTTCGCGGGCCACTGGTCGTAGCGGCCGCCGTCGATCGCCGCGTGCGTCTTCGCCCACGAGTGGTCGAGCGCGCCGAGACATTGCGCGCTGGTCGTCTTCGTGTCGAGCCGGAACGGCAGCACCGGCTTGCCCGGATCCTCCTTCGACGGCTGGTACCACACCGGCTTGCCGTTCGGCAGCGGGATCGGGAAGCGGTCGTTGTAGCCGCGCACGCCGCGCAGGTGTCCGAAGTAATGGTCGAACGAGCGGTTCTCCTGCATGAACACGACGATGTGCTGGACATCGCGGATCGTGCCGGTGCCGCGCGCGGCGGGAATCGCGAGCGCACGGCGGATCGATTCGGGGAAGGCGTTGAGCGCGACGGCGGCGCCCGCCGATTGCGCGACGGTATGCAGGAAACGGCGGCGGCTGGATGACGTCATGTCGTTTTACCTCGGTTCTGCGAGCGGGACGGGAGCGGGGACGGCGCGATCAATGCGGCGACGATGCCGCGGCGGCCGACGCATCGGCCGCCGGTTTTGCATCGTCGTCGTCGTCGGGCGGGAAGTGGACGACGGGCGGCGCGAGCGGCGCGGCATCCGCCGCGGCAGCGTGCGCGCCGGCATCGCTGTTGAACGCGCTCGCGGTGCCCGACGACGCGCCGGCCTGCTGCGACGCGTCGGCCGCTTGCTCGTCGTGCGGCGCGTCGTCGCTGCAGGCGGCGACGAGCGCGGTGGCACACAGAACGGCGGCAACGACGACACGACGCATCACTTCTCTCCTGGCAGGCTGATCGGCAAACGTTTTCCAGTATGCCGGCGCGATGCGACGTTTCGGTGAATCGTTTGCGACCGGAACATGATCGCGAAACGCTTTCGCGAAGCTGTCCCGTGGCTTTCGGCGAAGGCTGCACGAGGCAGACGTGCATGGCGGAATTTGCCAGCGGGACGCGCACGACGTGCCGCATTTACATGCGTGTGCAACGCGAAGGCGCGAACCGGTGTCGCGCGCGATGTGCGCGCAGTGCGACGCGGCCAGCGCGCGAGCGGCGGTCGATATGTCGCCTCCGATGCCGCGAGCCGGTATTTGTTGCCGCTTCGTCGGCGCGTTGCCAGCAGCGCGTCAGCGTGCCGCCATCCAGCGCTCGGATACGGCCGCGCATCGCGATCCCGGCCGAGTGCTCGGCGCACGCACGCCGGCATCGCTGCTGCGCGGCACCGGAATTGCTCCGAGGGCCGCTGCGCGCGCGCTCGCGCACGACCGGTCCGGCACGGGCCGCCTATCCGCGTCCATCCCTCATCGAGCGAGCAGAACTCATGTCCACCGATCGATCCGATTCCTCATCTGCCGAACCCGGGCGCGCCGCTCGGCGAAGGCCGGCCGGCGCCGTCGCAGCCGGCCGATACGCCGTCGAGCGCGGCGCGTCGCCGCTTCCTGCAATCGGCGGCGGCCGCCGCGACGGTCGGCGCCGCGCCGCACGTGCATGCGCAGGGCGAGGCCGCCGCAGCGCCGCCTGCGCACCGCGACGCGGTGCCCGCGCGGCCGGTGCATCTCGACATCAACGGACGCGCGTACACGCTGCAACTCGAGCCGCGCGTCACGCTGCTCGACGCGCTGCGCGAGTACGCGGGGCTGACCGGCACGAAGAAGGGATGCGACCGCGGGCAGTGCGGCGCCTGCACGGTGCTCGTCGACGGGCGGCGCATCAATGCGTGTCTGACGCTCGCGGTGATGCACGAAGGCCAGCGCATCACGACGGTCGAAGGGCTCGCGCGCGACGGCGTGCCGAGCGCGGTGCAGCGCGCGTTCGTCGCACACGATGCGTTCCAGTGCGGTTACTGCACGCCCGGCCAGGTGTGCGCCGCGACCGCGCTGCTCGACGAGTTCGCGGCCGGCGCGGCGAGCGCGGTCACCGCCGACGTGCGGCATCGCCCGGTGCAGCTGACGGACGCCGAGATCCGCGAACGCATGAGCGGCAACCTGTGCCGCTGCGGCGCGTATTCCAACATCGTCGCCGCCGTGCGCGCCGCGCACGCGGCGAGCGCATAGCCGGCGGAGGGCATCGCAATGGAAGCGATCACCTACGAACGTGCGGCCGACGTCGCCGGCGCGGTGCGCGCGGCGCAGCGTCCGGGCGCGGCGTTCATCGGCGGCGGCACGAACCTGCTCGATCTGATGAAGGGCGGCGTGGCGCGACCGGTCGCGCTCATCGACATCACGCGCATCGCGGGCCTCGATACGGTCGACGCGCTGCCCGACGGCGGGCTGCGGATCGGCGCGCTCGTGCGCAACAGCGATGCGGCCGATCATGCGCGCATCCGCGCGGACTATCCGCTGCTGTCGCAGGCGCTGCTCGCGGGCGCGTCGGCGCAGCTGCGCAACATGGCGACCATCGGCGGCAACCTGATGCAGCGCACGCGCTGTCCGTACTTCTACGACACGGCCTTCGCGCAATGCAACAAGCGCGAGCCGGGCAGCGGCTGCGCGGCCATCGGCGGCCACAACCGGATGCATGCGATTCTCGGCGCGAGTCCGCAGTGCGTGGCAGTGAACCCGTCGGACATGAGCGTCGCGCTCGCCGCGCTGGACGCCGTCGTGCAGGTGAGCGGCCCGCGCGGCGCGCGGCAGATCCCGTTCGAGTCGTTTCACCGCCTGCCCGGCGACCGGCCCGATCTCGACACGACGCTCGCGCCCGGCGAGCTGATCACCGCGGTGGACCTGCCGCCGCCGCGCTTCGCCGGCCATGCGCATTACCTGAAGGTGCGCGATCGCACGAGCTACGCGTTTGCGCTCGTGTCGGTGGCGGCCGCGTTGCGGATGGACGGCGCGCGCATCGAGGAGGCGCGCATCGCGCTCGGCGGTGTGGCGCACAAGCCGCTGCGCGCGACGCTCGCCGAGCAGCATCTCGCGGGACGCGCGCCGACCGATGCGTTGCTGCACGACGCCGCCGCGCTCGCGCTGCGCGATGCGCGGCCGCTCGACGGCAATGCGTTCAAGGTCGCGCTCGCGCAGCGCGCGATCGTGCGCGCGGTGAAACGCGCCGCAGCCAATGGAGGTGCAGCATGAACACGCTGACCGGACAGCCGCTCGATCGCGTCGACGGCATGCTGAAGGTGACGGGCGGCGCGCATTACGCGGCGGAATTCGCCGATCCGCGGCTCGCGCACGCGGTGCTCGTGACGAGCACGATCGCGGCCGGGCGGATCGAATCGATCGACACGGCGCGTGCGCGGGCGATGCCCGGCGTGCTGCTCGTGATCACGCACGAGAACGCGATGCGGCTGCCCAACGGCGGCCGGCCGCCGCTGTCGCCGCCCGCGGGCCGGCACCTCACGCTGCTGCAGGACGACACGGTGCGCTACAGCAACGAGCCCGTCGCGGTCGTCGTCGCGCAGACGCTCGAGCAGGCGAGCGCCGCCGCCGATGCGGTGCGCGTGCGCTATCGCCCGGGCGCCGCCGCGCTCGATTTCGCGCGCGAGAAGGCGGCCGCGCGCGTGCCGCCGAAGCAGCAGGGGCGGCCGATGGACACGCAGCGCGGCGACGTCGACGCGGGGCTGCGCGAAGGCGCGGTGCGCATCGACGCGACCTACACGACGCCGATGCAGCATCACAACCCGATCGAGCCGCATGCGACGATGGCCCGCTGGGACGGCCCGACGCTCACGCTGCACGACGCGACGCAGGGCGTGGCGGGCGCGAGCACCGCGGTGGCCGCGGTGTTCGGCATCGCGCCGGAGCAGGTGCGCGTGCTGTCGCCGTTCCTCGGCGGCGGCTTCGGCTGCAAGGGTTCGTCGTGGTCGCACGTGTCGCTGTGCGCGATGGCCGCGAAGCAGGCCGGTCGGCCGGTGCGGCTCGTGCTGACGCGACCGCAGATGTTCGGCCCGGTCGGCTCGCGGCCGTACACCGAGCAGCGCGTCGTGCTGGCCGCACGCGCCGACGGCACGCTGACCGCGATGCGCCACGATTCGGTCGTGACCACCTCGACGTTCGAGGACTGGACCGAGATGTGCGGGATGCCGTCGCGGATCATGTACGCGGTGCCGAACCAGGCGACGACGCACCGGATCGTGTCGCTGAACGTCGGCACGCCGACCTTCATGCGCGCGCCGGGCGAGGCGTCGGGGTCGTTCGCGCTCGAGTCGGCGATGGACGAACTCGCGTGGCAGCTGCGGATGGACCCGGTCGAATTGCGGCTCGCGAACTACGCGCAGGTCGATCCGCAGGACGGCAAGCCGTGGTCGAGCAACGAACTGCGCGCGTGCTACCGGCTCGGCGCGCAGCGCTTCGGCTGGTCGCGCCGCACCGGCGCGCCGCGCACGATGCGCGACGGCGACACGCTGATCGGCCTCGGGATGGCGGCCGCCACGTACCCGGCGAACCGCAGCGAGGCGTCGGCGCGCGCGCGCATTCTGCCGGACGGCACGGCTGAAGTGGCATCGGGCACGCAGGACATCGGCACGGGCACCTACACGGTGATGACGCAGGTGGCCGCCGATGCGCTCGGCTTCGCGTTGCGCGACGTGCGTTTCGTGCTGGGCGACTCCGGGCTGCCGCGCGCACCGGTGTCGGGCGGCTCGCAGACGGCGGCGAGCGTCGCGCCTGCCGTGCGCGAGGCCGCGCTGCAGGCGCGCGCGCAGCTGATCGCGCTGGCCGTGGGCGCACCCGGTTCGCCGCTGCACGGCGTCGCGGCCGACGACGTGACGGTCGACGACGGCTGGGTCGTGCATCGCCGCGATCCGTCGCGGCGCGATCCCGCCGCGGCGGTGATCGCGCGCGCGGGCGGCCGGCCGATCGACGTGCAGGCGACGACGAAGCCGGGCGACGAGAAGTCGCGCTATGCGTCGCATTCGTTCGGGGCGGTGTTCGCGGAGGTGCACGTCGACGCCGAGCTGGGCACGATCCGCGTGCCGCGCATCGTCGGCGCATACAGCGTCGGCAGCGTGCTGAACGCGAAGACGGCGCGCAGCCAGCTGATCGGCGGCATGGTGTGGGGGCTCGGCACCGCGCTCGAGGAGGGGTCGTATCTCGACGTGCGGCACGGCCGCTTCACGAACGCGAACCTCGCCGAATATCACGTGCCGGTGAACGCGGACATCGGCGAACTCGACGTGATCTTCGTCGACGAGCGCGACACGCATTTCAATCCGCTCGGCATCCGCGGGATCGGCGAGATCGGCATCACCGGCGTGCCGGCCGCGATCGCCAATGCCGTCTATCACGCGACCGGCGTGCGCGTGCGCGATCTGCCGATCACGCTCGACAAGGTGGTGACGTCGGCGATGGGCTGAGCGTCAGCGGCGCGGGGTTCTGCGCCGCAAGTTGCTGCGCATGGGGCGTTGTCGCGCGCGGCTGCGGCTGCATGTGCCGCGCGCCGACTCGCCCGCGCGTGAGTCGGCGGGTGGCTTGGTCCGTCGATTAGCTCGTGAGTTAGCGTGCGAACAGCGGATAAGTCGCCGCTGCGATCAACGCGGTCGCGAGCCATACGACGCTCCACGAACTAACGGCGAGCAGCGGCGGGATCGCGAGCGGCGTGGCGAACAGGCCGAGATAGACGACCGTGTTCGCCATCCCGAGCGCGGTGCCCGCGTGGTTCGCGCCGGCGAGCGTCGCCAGTTCGGTGTACGCGACGCCGTGCCACGCGGACACGCAGATGCCGGCGAACACGAGAATCGCGACGATCGCGCCGAGCGGTACGTAGGGGCTGGCGGCCGTCGCTGCGGCGAGCAGCGCGAACGCGCCGGCCGCGACGCAGACCGACCCGCGCAGGTACGCACGCCGGTTGCCGTGCCGGTCGGTATGGCGGCCGCTCCACACGCGCATCACCATGGCGCCGGCCTGCAGCGCGACCATCGCCGTGCTGATGCCGGCGAGCCCGAGCCGGCCGAAATCGTGCAGGAACACGGTCGCGAACGTGAGCACCGCGAACTGCGGCGCGCACAACGCGCCGATGCCGAGCACGATGCGCCACACGCGGGCGCTCGCCAGCGGGCCGCGCGCGGGAGCGGCGGACGCTTGCTGTGCGGCGGGCGGCGTTGTCGAGGTGCTCGAGGTGGACGGCGCGGCGGATGCGGCCGATGTGTCGGATGTGCGGGATGTTGCCGATGGGACCGATGCGGCGGATGCGACCGATGAGTCCGATGCGCCGGATGTAGCCGTCGCGACCGATGCGGCGGAAGTGGCGGACGGCGCGAACGCAACCACCCCAACCGGCGGCTCGTGCAACCAGCGCCACGTGAGCGCCGCCGACACCGCGCACAGCAGCATCAACGCGCCGTACACCGCGGCGAAGCCCGCATGCGACGCGAGCGCCGGCAGCAGCGCCGCGCCGACGCCGCCGCCGAGCGGCACGGCCGTCTGCCGGATGCTCATCGCGAGCCCGCGTTCGCGTTCGCCGAACCAGCGCATCACCGCGCGTCCGCTCGAACCGTTCACGCTGCCGCCGAGCAGGCCGACGCAGCACATCGCCGCGACGACGCGCAGCAGCGGCGGCACGGCATGCGCGCTCGGCACGATCGCGGCGACCATCACCGCGAGCATCGCGGCGGTCGCGACGAGGCCGGTGAGCAGCACGCGGCGATCGCCGAAGCGATCGGCCGCGATGCCCCACGGCAACTCCGACAGCGCGACGCCGAAGCCCAGCGCGCCGAGCACGAGGCCGAGTGCGGCGTTGTCGAGGCGATAGGCCGAGCGCATCCACACGGCGGTGGTCGGAATGCCGGCCGCGGCGGCCGAAAAGCTCATGTTCGCCGCGACGCCGGCAGCGAGCACGCGCCAGCGATGGGCCGGGCCGCGCGCAGCGCCGGCGCGCGCGGACGGGGAAGCGAGGCAGGAGGTATCCATGACGACGGGTCCGTGTGCAAATTGACATCGTCAGTGTGGCGACCTACATTCATCCTGAAAATCGGAAAGTTTTTGATGAATCGTTCGACAAAACAGGATGATCGAGATGCCGATGCGAGACCCTAGCGACGCCGCGCTTGCGCGTCCCAATTTCGATGTCGCGGCGCTGCGCAGCCTGGTGGCGGGCGTCGACCTCGGCAGCTTCACGAAGGCGGCCGATCGCGTCGCGCGCTCGTCGTCGGCGGTGAGCGCGCAGATCCGCAAGCTCGAGGAGCAGGCCGGCACGCCGCTGTTCGTGAAGGCCGGGCGCGGGCTGGCGCTGACCGACGCGGGCGACGCGATGCTGCGCTACGCGCGCCGCATGATCGAACTGAACGACGAAGCGGCCGCGGCCGTGCGCGGCGTGAATCTCGACGGCTGGGTGCGGGTCGGGCTGCAGGAGGATTTCGGCGAAGCGATCCTGCCCGACGTGCTCGGGCGTTTTGCGCGCGCGCATCCGAAGGTGCGGATCGAGGCGCGCGTCGCGCGCAATGCCGAGCTGCTCGAGCGGCTCGACGCGAACCAGCTCGATCTCGCGCTCGTGTGGGGCGATCCGGCATCGGCGAGCCTGATGTCGCGCGCGGGCATCGACAGCGACGCGATCGCCCAGGTGCCGATGCAGTGGATCGCGGCCGTGGGCGCGGGCGACGTCGGCGTGGCCGACGCCGGCGCAATGCCGGATGCCGCACGCGACGGCGCTGCGAGCGCCGCCGCGGAGCGCACGCCGGGTGCGCCGGCAGAGCAGGCAGAGCAGGCAGAGCAGGCAGAGCAGGCAGAGCAGGCAGAGCAGGCAGAGCGTGGAGAGCCGCTGCCGCTCGTCGTGTTCGACCGGCCGTGCCGCTTCTTCGCCGCGGCGACCGACGCGCTCGACCGCGCGGGCTTGCCGTGGCGCGTCGCATTCACCACGCCGAGCCTGGCCGGACTATGGGCGGCCGCGGCGGCCGGGCTGGGCGTCACGGTGCGCTCGCATTACGGGTTGCCCGCGTCGGTGCGCGCACTCGACACGGCCGCGTGCGGCCTGCCCGCGCTGCCGAGCCTGCCGCTGCTGTTGCTGCGCCGCACGTCGTCGGCGACGCCGACCGTGGAACGGCTCGCACAGATCGTGACGCAGGCCGTGCGCGACGCGACCCGGCGCGACGCGGTGGCGCTGGCGGCCTGAGGTTCGTCGGGGCGGTGTCGGGCGAGGCGGCGCGTGCAGTTTGAGAGTGGGCGGGCGCGCTCGCCGCTGGCGCTCAGGCTTCGATGGGCGGCGTGAGCGTCCGGCACGCCGCCGCATCGACGGTAGCCCGTTCGATCGTCCGCCGCGTTCGCCCGCTCGCCTGCGCGCCCGCTCGCCCGCTCGCCCGCTCGCCTGCGCGCCCGCTCGCCCGCTCGCCCGCTCGCCTGCGCGCCCGCTCGCCCGCTCGCCCGCTCGCCCGCTCACTCGCTCACTCGCTCACTCGCTCACTCGCTCACTCGCCCGCGCGCCGACGGCCGTGTCGCGCAGCGGCGCCGTCCGGTCGGCGAAACGCACCGCTTGCGGTTCACCCGGCGCCCCGGCACAC
>NZ_PQMX01000010.1:0-129584 GCF_004368385.1 Burkholderia sp. B10
GTAGAGGATTTGGCCGCCGCGCCATGCCCGGATAAAAAGTGAACGACCGTTCTCTTTGCGGTGCGTGCGGCGGCCAAATCCTCTACAATCCGCCGACGCCCGATGCGCCGCCCGCGCACCGGCGTGCTCCGCTTCGACCCCGACGCCGCTGCTGCGGCGCCAACGCGCGCATGCGCGAGGAACCCGCTACCCGATCATGAAAGTCATCAGCTCGATCCAGGAACTGCGCGACCAGCTGCGCGGCCAGAACCGCACGGCGTTCGTGCCGACGATGGGCAATCTGCACGAAGGTCACCTGTCGCTGATGCGCCTCGCGCGCCAGCACGGCGACCCGGTCGTGGCGAGCATCTTCGTCAACCGGCTGCAGTTCGGTCCGAACGAGGATTTCGACAAATATCCGCGCACGCTGCAGGACGATATCGAGAAGCTGCAGAACGAAAACGTCTACGTGCTGTTCGCGCCGACCGAGCGCGACATGTATCCGGAGCCGCAGGAGTATCGCGTGCTGCCGCCCGACGACCTCGGCGGCATCCTCGAAGGCGAGTTCCGGCCCGGCTTCTTCGCCGGCGTATGCACGGTCGTGACGAAGCTGATGTCGTGCGTGCAGCCACGCGTGGCCGTGTTCGGCAAGAAGGACTATCAGCAGTTGATGATCGTGCGCCGCATGTGCCAGCAGCTGGCGCTGCCGGTCGAGATCATCGCGGCCGAGACCGTGCGCGACGAAGACGGCCTCGCGCTGTCGTCGCGCAACCGCTACTTGACGGCCGACGAACGCACCGAGGCGCCCGAGCTCGTGAAAACGCTGCAGCGCGTGCGCGAAAGCGTGCTGGGCGGCGAGCGCGACCTCGGCAAGCTCGAGCAGCACGCCCGCGCGCATCTAGCCGAACGCGGCTGGGCGCCCGACTACATCGCGATCCGCCGCCGCGCGAACCTGATCGCGCCGAGCGCCGCCGAGCTCGAGGCGGGCGAGCCGCTCGTCGTGCTCGCGGCCGCGAAACTCGGCGCGACGCGCCTCATCGACAACCTGGAAATCTGACCGGCCGCGCCGCCTGTCACGCATCACGGAGATACCATGCAGCGCCATATGCTCAAATCGAAGATCCACCGCGCGGCCGTCACGCACTGCGAGCTGCACTACGAAGGCTCGTGCGCGATCGACGAAGACCTGCTCGAAGCGGCCGGCCTGATCGAAAACGAACGGATCGACATCTGGAACATCAACAACGGCGAGCGCTTCTCGACCTACGCGATCAAGGGCGAGCGCGGCAGCGGGATGATTTCGCTGAACGGTTCGGCCGCGCGTCGCGCGCAACTCGGCGACCTCGTGATCATCGCGGCGTTCGCGATGGTCGATGAAGCCGAGCTGCAGGCCGGCTGGAAGCCCAAGCTCGTGTTCATCGACGAAGGCAACAAGATCAAGGGCCACCGCGATCACGTCCCGACACAGAGCTGGACCTGATGCGCACGGCCGCCGGCACGTCGCAGCGGCTTGCCCGAGGCGGCCGCTGCGCCGCCGAGGCACGAAGGGCCTGATCGGGCACGCTGCCGGATCAGGCCCTTCGTCATTCGGCCGAGCTTCGCTGAGCGTCACTGAACGAGCCGGCAGGCGGGTGACGCCCGCCTGCCGCCGACGCGGCAGCGGCCAGTCGACTCACGACGCGCGGGCGGCCTTCTCCGCTTTCGGCGCGCGGCGCTCGGCCCATTCGACGATCGGCCGCCACTGTTCGAGATCCTTCTCGACGCGGCTCCTGGCGACGTCCCACAGCGTCAGGCCGTGCGCGGCGATCTGCACGTAGTTCTGCGTGTCGCGCACGTAGCCGAGCACCGGCAGCCCGAGCCCTTCGACGAAACGGTGCAGTTGGTCGGACGAGCGCGTGCGCGCGTCGACCCGCATCCCGACGATCCCGACCTCGACGCTGCCCTTGCGCACGGCCTTCTCGCCCGCGAGGCGCTCCAGAAACTGCTGGGTCGCGAGAATATCGAACATCGACGGCTGCAGCGGCACGATCACCTTGTCGGCCAGCCGCAGCGCGACGTCGAGCCGGTTGCCGTGCAGCCCGGCCGGCGTGTCGATGACCGCATATTCGAGGCCGCGCGGCGGCTTCGAAGGCGCGTCGGGGTCGAGATTCCACGCCTCGATCTGCGGCAGCCCGGCCGGCCGCAGATCGAGCCACGCATGCGCCGACTGCTGCCGGTCGAGATCGGCGAGCGCGACCCACGCGCCCTGCGCCGCGAAATAGCCGGCAAGATTGGTGGACAGCGTGCTCTTGCCGACGCCGCCCTTCGGATTCGCCACCACGATGACCGTCATGAATTCCCCCGAAAAAGCCGCGCGGCGCCCACCGTCCGGCAGGCGCCGCTCGATTGCGGATACAGGGAGCGATGATATCGGCAAACGGGGCATCACCGAAACCGGTGGAGCCGACGCGGGCGGCGCGCGGTTACGCGGTTACGCGGTTACGCGGTTACGCGGTTACGCGCTGCGCGGCGCGCCGAGCGCGAACGCGCCGCCGCCGAGCAGCGCCTGGACGGCCAGCGTGACGGCCCAGAACGCCGGATATTCCCAACCGCCGTGCGGCGACGCGAAGCTCCAGCCGTTCGGCAAATGCGCGCACACCGCGCCGAGCATGAACGGCAGCAGCACGAGCGCGGCAGTCCGTACGCGCACGCCCGCGAGCAGCGCGAGGCCGCCGGCCAGCTCGACGGCCGTCGTCAGATACGCGAGCCAGCCGGGCAGGCCGATCGACGCGAAGAACTGCGCGGTGCCGGGCAGCGTGAAGACGAACACCTTCTGTGCGACGTGCGCGAGATACAGCACGCCGAGCGCGACACGCAGCAGCGTCGCGCCGAGATCTTGCAGACGGGTGGGGTTCATGGCGGATTCCTTCGTGAGTGGATGACGATGGATCGCACTCTATTCGAAGCTATTTCACCGATAAATGCGCGATATGGCTTTGAATGATTCTCAACAGGAACGAATTGACCCGCAAAAAGGGGCATGCATGGGCCGTGGGCCGGTTATGCCTTGTGCCCTCTGCCGCGCGACGGCCTCCGCGCCGCCGCTGTCGCACCATGCGGCACCCGCCGCACCGAACTCCCGCGCGGCCAAGCCGAACGCGGACGCACGCACCATGCGGCGCCCGCCCTCTCGGCCCCGTCAGCGAAATTCCGCGTACAGCGCGCGCAGGTCGAGGTGCTCGGCGAACGAATCGGCGAGCCGCTCGATCGACGCCTCGCGCAGCGCCGGGTAATCGATGCGCTCCCCGCCGTCGAGCCCCGCCCATGCGAGCAGTGCCGCGCACGCAGCGGGCGTGTCGAACAGGCCGTGCACGTAGGTGGCGAGGAGCTGGCCGTCGGCGGACAGCGCGCCGTCGGCGCGGCTGCCGCCCGCTGCATCGTCCGCCGCCAGCTGCAGCGCCGGCGCCGCGAGCGCGGGGCCGCGCGTGTCGCCCATGTGGATCTCGTAGCCGCGCACGGCGGGCGCGCCGGGCAGCGCCAGTTGGCCGGTCACGTTCTTCAGCGTCTTGTGCGGCAGCAGCGTCGTGTCGAAATCGAACAACCCGAGGCCCGGCACGCTGCCCGGCGCGCCTTCCAGGCCGAGCGGATCGTCGAGCGTGCGGCCGAGCATCTGCATGCCGCCGCAGATGCCGATCACCTTGCCGCCATAGCGCAGATGCCGGCGGATCACCGTGTCCCAGCCCGCGTCGCGCAGCCATTGGAGATCGCGCTGCACGCTCTTCGAGCCGGGCAGGATCAGCAGATCGGCGGCCGGCACCGGGCCGCTCTTCCAGTAGGTGAATTCGACCTGCGGATGCGCACGCAGCGGATCGAAATCCGTATGGTTGCTGATGCGCGGCAGCGCCGGCACCACCACCCGCAGCACGCCCGCGCCGTCGCGCGTGGCGGCGCTGCGCGCCTGCCGCGGCAGCATGTCCTCGGCGTCGAGCAGCAGTCCGTGCAGGTACGGCAGCACGCCGAACACCGGCTTGCCCGTCTGCGCGCGCAGCCAGTCGAGCCCCGGCTCGAGCAGTCCGATGTCGCCGCGGAAGCGGTTGATCACGAAGCCGCGCACGCGCGCACGCTCGCTGTCCGACAGGCACGCGAGCGTGCCGACCAGATGCGCGAACACGCCGCCGCGGTCGATGTCGGCCACCAGCACCACCGGGCAATCGACGCGTTCGGCGAACCCCATGTTGGCGATGTCGCCGTCGCGCAGGTTGATCTCGGCCGGGCTGCCGGCGCCTTCGACGATCACCGTGTCGTAGCCGTCGCGCAGACGCGCATACGACTCGAGCACCGCGTCGAACGCGACCGGCTTGTAGTCGTGATACGCGCGCGCATCGAGGTTCATCCGCGCGGCGCCGTGGATGATCACCTGCGCGCCGCGATCGCTGGTCGGCTTCAGCAGCACCGGGTTGAAGTCGGTATGGGGCGCCACGCCGGCCGCGAGCGCCTGCAGCGCCTGCGCGCGGCCGATCTCGCCGCCGTCGGCCGTCACCGCGCTGTTCAGCGCCATGTTCTGCGGCTTGAACGGCGCGACGCGCGCGCCCGCGCGACGCGCGAGACGGCACAGGCCCACGACCAGCGTGCTCTTGCCCGCGTCGGAGGTCGTGCCCTGGATCATCAACGTGCCGCGCGGCGGTTCGGGTGCGTTCATCGTGGGAATCGTGGGGATCGGGAAGAAAAATCGTGCGACACAAAGCGGGCATTATCGCCCGCGTCGTGCTGCGCGCGCCGTTACA
This sequence comes from Burkholderia sp. B10, assembly GCF_004368385.1. NCBI lineage: Bacteria > Pseudomonadati > Pseudomonadota > Betaproteobacteria > Burkholderiales > Burkholderiaceae > Burkholderia > Burkholderia sp. B10. The sequence continues at coordinate 4,743 of NZ_PQMX01000010.1, forward strand.
ATCACGCGATGATTCCGCACGACCTCACCTTCGTCCTCGGCGGCGCGCGTTCGGGCAAGAGCGCGCACGCCGAGCGTCTCGCCGCCGACAGCGGCCGCCCCGTCACCTATGTCGCGACCGCGACGCCAAGCGCCGACGACGCCGAATTCGAACGCCGCATCGCCCATCACCGCGCGCGCCGGCCGGCCGACTGGGGCTTCGCCGCCGCGCCGGTCGATCTCGCCGGCACGCTCGCGCGGCTCGACGATCCGCACGCATGCGTGCTCGTCGACTGCCTGACGCTGTGGCTCACCAATCTGCTGTGCCCGCTCGACGGCGAACCGCTCGACGACGCGCAGTACGCGGCGCAGGTCGAGCGGCTCGAGCGCGCCTTGTGCGAGACGCGCGCGAAGGTGATCGTCGTCAGCAACGAAATCGGGCTCGGCGTCGTGCCGCTCGGCTCGGTCACCCGCCGCTACGTCGACGAACTCGGGCGGCTCAATCAGCGCATCGCCGCGCTCGCCACGCGCGTGACGCTGCTGGTCGCCGGGCTGCCGCTGACGATCAAGGCCGGAGCGTCGTCATGCTGATGCTGTCGCTGCCGGTCGTCGCCGTGCTCGCGGTCGCCGCCGCCTTGGTCGATCGGCTGATCGGCGAACCGGCCGGCTGGCATCCGCTCGTGGCGTTCGGCCGGCTCGCCGCGCGCATCGAGGCCGCGCTGAACACGGGCCGGCGCGGCCGCATCGTGGGCGTCGCCGCGTGGGGCGCGGCCGTGCTGCCGCCGGTGGCCGTCGCCGCGTGGCTCGCGAGCGTGCTGCCGTGGCCGCTCGCGGCCGCGCTGCACGTCGCGCTGCTGTGGTTCGCGCTCGGCGCGAAGAGCCTCGGCGAGCACGTCGCGCCGATCGCCGCCGCGTTGCTGCGGCACGATCTCGCCGCCGCGCGCGCGCTGACCGCTCGCATCGTCTCGCGCGACACGAGCGACGCCGACGAAGGCGCGCTGTCGCGCGCGGCCGTCGAATCGGCGCTGGAGAACGGCAACGACGCGATCTTCGGCGCGCTGTTCTGGTTCATCGTCGCGGGCGGCCCGGGCGCGCTGCTGTTCCGGCTCGCGAACACGCTCGACGCGATGTGGGGCTACCGCACGCCGCGCTTCCTGACCTTCGGCTGGGCCGCCGCGCGCATCGACGATGCGCTGAACTGGATTCCCGCACGACTGACGGCGGCGAGCTATGCGCTGCTCGGCGACACGGCCGCCGCATGGCGCTGCTGGCGCACGCAGGCGCGCCACTGGGACAGCCCCAACGCGGGGCCCGTGATGGCTGCCGGCGCCGGCAGCCTGAACGTGCGGCTCGGCGGCCCGGCCGTCTATCACGGCGCGCTCGAGGAGCGCCCGATGCTCGGCACCGGCGCGCCGGCGTCGGCCATCCACGTCGCGGCCGCGCTGTCGCTCGTCACGCGTACGCTCGCCCTGTGGCTCGCGCTGCTGGTCGCGAGCGGCGCGCTCATCCTCGCTACCCATCATGTCTGACGCACGTATCACGCACGGCGGCAACCTGCACGAAGCCGCGCGTCGCCATCGCATTCCGTACGACGCGTGGCTCGATCTGTCGACCGGCATCAATCCGGTCGGCTATCCGGTGCCGCCGGTGCCCGCCGACGCATGGCGCCGCCTGCCCGACGACGGCGACGCGCTCGCCGCACGCGCGGCCGCTTATTATCACGCGCCCGACGCCGCGCACGTGCTGCCGGTCGCCGGCAGCCAGGCGGCGATCCGCGCGCTGCCCGCGCTGTTGCCGCCCGGCGACGCCGCCGTCGCGGCGCTCGCCTACGGCGAATATGCGCCAGCGTTCTCGCGTCACGGCCATCGCATCGTCGCGCTCGACATCGAAGCCGACCGCCTGCCCGCGACGCTGCTGCACGCGATCGTCGGGAACCCGAACAATCCGACCGCCGACGCGGTGCCGGTCGAGCGACTGCTGGGCTGGCATGCGCAGCTGTCGGCGCGCGGCGGCACGCTGATCGTCGACGAGGCGTTCGCCGATACGGGCGCGACGCCGTCGCTCGCCGCGCACGTCGATCGCCCCGGCCTCGTGGTGCTGCGCTCGGTCGGCAAGTTCTTCGGGCTCGCCGGGATCCGCGCGGGCTTCGTGCTCGCGCAGCCGGAACGGATCGCCGCGCTCGGCGACATGCTCGGCGCGTGGACCGTCAGCGGCCCCGCCCGTCACGCGGTCACGGCCGCCTTCGCCGATCGCGCCTGGCAGGCCGCCGCGCGCGCGCGGCTCACGGCCGACGGCGAACGACTCGCCGCGCTGCTGCGCGCACACGGCTTCGCGGTGCGCGCGACGCCGCTGTTCAGCTGGACCGACGATCCGCGCGCGGCCGCCTTGCACGAGGCGCTCGCCGCGCAAGGCATCTGGACCCGGTACTTTGCCGCGCATCCGAGCGTGCGCGTCGGCCTGCCGGGCAACGACGCGCAATGGCAGCGCCTCGCGCATGCGCTCGCGCAGTGCGTGCCGACGCTGCACCGGGTGTCCGCGTGAACGCCGCCGTGTGGCGCGTCCCAGTCGCGCTCGCGGCGATCGTTGCGTTCGCACCGATCGCGCGCGCCGACGTCACGGCCCGCGACGACGCCGGCAATACCGTCACGCTGCCGGCGCCCGCGCAACGCGTGATCAGCCTCGCGCCGCACGCGACCGAACTGATCTACGCGGCCGGCGGCGGCGCGAAGCTGGTCGGCACCGTGACGTACAGCGACTATCCGCCCGCCGCGCGCGCGGTGCCGCGCGTCGGCGACAACAAGGCGCTCGACCTCGAACGGATCGCCGCGCTGAAACCCGACCTGATCGTCGTCTGGCGGCACGGCAACGCCGAGCGGCAGACCGATGCGCTGCGTGCGTTGCACATTCCGCTGTTCTTCAGCGAGCCGAAGCATCTCGACGACGTCGCGACGTCGCTGCACCGGCTCGGCACGCTGCTGGGCACCAACGCTGCCGCCGATGCGGCCGCGGCCGCGTACTCGCGCGACATCGCGGCGCTGCGCGCACGCTACGCGGCGCGCCCGGCCGTCACGATGTTCTTTCAGGTATGGGACCGGCCGCTGACCACGCTCAACGGCGCGCACCTGTTCAACGACGTCATTGCGCTGTGCGGCGGCCGCAACGTGTTCGCCGCGCTCGAGCCGCTCGCACCGACCGTCACCGACGAGGCCGTGCTCGCCGCGAATCCGGAAGCGATCGTGACGACGAGCGCCGGCGCGACGCGCTCGGACGCGCCGCTGCCGAGCCTCGCGCGCTGGCGTGCGTGGCCCGCGCTGACGGCCGTTGCACGCAACAACCTGTTCGCGATCGACGGCGATCTGCTGACGCGGCCGTCGCCGCGGATCGCGCAGGGCGCGGCCGCGCTGTGCGCGGATCTCGACGCGGCCCGCGCACGGCGGCCCGCGCATTGAGGGCGGCGCGCGAGCGATCGCCGGTCCAAGATCGGCACGCGGCGTCTACGCGTCCCAGTGGACGATCTTCCACGCACCGGCCGCCTCGCTCATCCGCAGCCACACGACCCCGCCCGTCGGCACCGGTCGCGCGAGCAGCGTGTCGAGCGGCACGCGCAACGCGTACGCGGCGAACGCGCGAATCACGCCCGCATGCGTGAGCGCCCATTGCGCGACGCCCGCCTGCTCGACCGCAGCCGCCACCTGCGCGACGCGCGCGGCGAACTGCGCGACGCTCTCGCCGCCGTGCGCGCATGCATGCAGCAGATCGGCCGCCCACGCATCGAGCGCGGCGCGGTCGATGTCGTCCCAACGCTGCAGCTCCCACGCGCCGAAGTCCATCTCCTGCCAGCGCGGGTCCGGCCGCAACGGCGCGTCGACTGCGTGTGCGAGCCGTTCGGCGACCGACGCGCAGCGCGCGAGCGGGCTCGTCCAGATCTGCTCCGGCAACGGCGCGCCCAGCGCCGCGAGACGCGCACGCACCGCCTGCGCACCGGCGTCCGCCGATTCCGCGAGCGGCACGTCGCTGCGCCCGTAGCAGACGCCGCGCTCGACGCCGACGGCCGGATGGCGAATCAGGACGACGTCCATCCGAGCACCACGAGATAGATCGCCAGTTCGTTCAGCTGCTGCGCGAAGCCGAGGCAGTCGCCCGTATAACCGCCGATCCGCTTCACGAAGTAGCGCGCGGCCCACGCGCGCACGAGCGCCAGCGCGATGAACGCCGCGACGCCCGCGCGCCAGTCCGGCCAGAACAGCCACGGCAGCCCGAACACCGCGGCGGCGCAGGCCGCGCGCGCGCTCATGCGTTGCGCGACGGGCTTCGCCTTGCCTTCCGGGCGGACGTAGTCGAGCGACATCAGCAGGCTCACCGCCGCCGCGCGGCTCGCCGCGTGCGCGGCGATCATCGTCCATGCGGCGCGCAGCGGCGGCATGGCGGCCAGCGCCTGCCATTTCAGGCCGAGCGCGATCACGAGCGCCGCCGCGCCGAACGTGCCGATCCGCGAATCGTGCATGATCCGCAGCACGTCGTCACGCGTGTAGCCGCCGCCGAACGCGTCGCAGCTGTCGGCCAGCCCGTCCTCGTGGAACGCGCCGGTCGCGAGCAAGGTCGCGGCCATCGACAGCCCGACCGCGATCGCCGCGGGCAGCACGCGCAGCGCGGCCAGATAGACCAGCGCGCCCCATGCGCCGACGCATGCGCCGACCAGCGGGAAGTAGCGCGCCGCCTGATCGAGATCGCCGGCCGCGTAGCCGATCGCGCGCGGCACCGGCACGCGCGTGAAATAGCCGAGCGCGACGAAGAAGTAGCGCAGTTCCGCGCGCATGCCGCGTGCCCGCTCACGCATCACGATCGTCGACGCCTGCGGATTCGAAGCTCGCCATCTCGGTCAGGAACGCGGCGGCCGCGCGCACCAGCGGCAGCGCGAGCGCGGCGCCCGTGCCCTCGCCGAGCCGCAGGTCGAGCGCGAGCAGCGGCTTCGCGCCGAAATGCTCGAGCATGCGCCGATGCCCAGCTTCGTGCGACGCGTGCGAGAACACGCAGTAGTCGCGCACGCCGGGCGCGATGCGTTCCGCGACGAGCAACGCGGACGTCGCGATGAACCCGTCGACGAGAATCGTCATCCGCTCGCTCGCGGCGGCCAGATACGCGCCGGTCATCATCGCGATTTCGAAGCCGCCGAACGTGGCGAGCACGTCGAGCGGCGCGATCGCATGCGCATGCCGCGCGAGCGCGCGGCCGAGCACCGCGCGCTTGTGGGCGAGCCCCTGGTCGTCGAGGCCGGTGCCGCGCCCGACGCACGCATCGATCGGCACGTCGAGCAGGCGGCTCATCAGGCACGCGGCCGACGACGTGTTCGCGATCCCCATCTCGCCGAAGCCGATCACGTTCGTGCCGAGCGCTGCGTGCTGGCGGACCCGCGCGGCGCCGGCGGCGAGCGCCGCGTTCGCTTCGTCGAGCGTCATCGCGGGCTCGAGCGCGAAGTTGCGCGTACCGCGCGCGATCGGCAGCGACACGAGCCGCTCCGACGCCGGCAGCGGCGACGCGACGCCCGCGTCGACGATCTCCAGCACGCTCTGCGCGACGCCCGCGAACGCGTTGATCGCGGCGCCGCCGGCCAGGAAGTTCGCGACCATCTGCGCGGTGACCGATTGCGGATACGGGCTCACGCCCTCGGCCGCGATCCCGTGGTCGGCGGCGAAGACGATCGTGACCGGACGCTGCACCTGCGGCCGCTCGGTGCGCTGGATCAGCGCGAGCTGCAACGCGAGCGCCTCGAGCTGGCCGAGACTGCCGGGCGGCTTGGTCTTGTGATCGATCACATGCTGCAGGCGCTCGCGCAGCGTAGCGTCGAGCGGCGCGAGCGCGGGCGGGAAGTCGGTCGGGTTCGTCATCGGGAAAGTGCCTCGTTGGCGCGGCCGGTGCCGCGTGCGAAAGAAGGAAGGTGGATCATCGTCGCTCGGGCCACGCCGGCAGCAGCGCGTCGCGGCCGTTCTCGCGAATCAGCACGAGCGGATAGCCGAACGCATCGCTCGCGCGCGCAGGCGTCAGCACGTCGTGCACGCGGCCCGCCCACGCATGGCCGCGGCCGTCGAGCAACAGCGCGTGAGTCGCGAAGCGGCGCGCGAGATTCAGGTCGTGACACGAAAACAGCACCGTGCGCGGGCCTGCGTCGACCCACGCGGTGAGCGCGGTCAGCGCGTCGATCTGGTGATGCAGGTCGAGATGCGCGAGCGGTTCGTCGAGCAGCAGCAGCGGCGCGTCCTGACACAGCGTCGCAGCCAGCGCGACGCGCTGCCGCTCGCCGCCCGACAGCGACAGTACGTCGCGCGAGGCGAGCGCGGCGAGCCCGAACGTCGCGAGCGCATCGCGCGCCGCGGCGCGGTCGCCGTCGCGCTCCCATCCCCAGCCGCCCAGATAGGGGAAACGGTTCAGCAAAACCGTATCGAACACCGTCGCGCTGAACGCGTCGTGCAGTTGCTGCGGCATCAGCGCGCGGCGGCGTGCGAGCTGCTCGGGCTGCCATGCCGCGAGCGGCCGGCCGTCGTACTCGACGTGCCCGCCGGCCGGCTGCTGCAAACCCGCGAGCGTCGCGAGCAGCGTCGTCTTGCCGGCGCCGTTCGGCCCGGCGACGCACCAGATCTCGCCCGGCCGGAACGCCTGCGTGAAGCCGTCGAGCAGCGTCCGCTCGCCGGCCTCGAGCGTGAGCGCGAGCGCCGTGCAATCCGCGTCGGCAGCGTGCGTCATCGCGGCGGCCTCCTCAGCAGCATCCACAGGAACACCGGGACGCCGATCAATGCGGTCATCACGCCGACCGGCAATTGCGCGGGCGCGATCGCGGTGCGCGCGAGCAGGTCGGCCGCCATCACGCCGCCGCCGCCCGCGAGCATCGCGGCCGGCAGCAGCATGCGCTGGTCGTTGCCGAACGCGAGCCGCAGCGCATGCGGTACGACGAGGCCGACGAAGCCGATCGTGCCGGCCGTCGTCACCGCGGCCGCGGCGGCCAGTGACGCGACCAGGTAAATGCGCACGCGCACGCGCGCGACCGGCACGCCGAGCGCCAGCGCGGTCGCGTCGCCGCGCAACATCACGTTCAGCTGCGGCGCGGCCGGCAGTGCCGCAGCGGCGGCGAGCAGCAACGCGCCCCATGCGAACCACGGCGCGCTCACGCCGCTCAGGTCGCCGGTCAGCCAGAAGATGATGCCGCGCAGCCGCGCGTCGGGCGCGAGCGACAGCAGCAGCGTGACGAGCGCGCCCCACCCGGCCGCAATCACGACGCCGGTAAGGAGCAGCCGCGGCGATGCATCGCGCGAGTCGCCGCGCCGCAATTCGCGGCGCGCCAGGCCGAGCACGAGCGTGACCGACACGAGCGCGCCCGCGAACGCGCACGCATCGACGAGCCACCACGCGGCGCCGGCGATCATCGCGACGAGCGCGAAGCCGGCCGCGCCGCCGGACACGCCGAGCACGTACGGTTCCGCGAGCGGGTTGCGCAGCAGCACCTGCAGCAGCGCGCCGGCCAGCGCGAGCAGCGCGCCGCACGCGAAACCCGCGAGCGCGCGCGGCAAGCGCAACGTGCGCACGATGTCGGCGAACAGCGCGTCGCCGCCGTGCGACACGAGCGATGCGAGCGCCTGCCACGGCGACATCGGCACACTGCCGATCGACAGCGACGCGACGAACAGCAGCGCCACCACGCCGGCGAGCGTGGTCCAGATCGCGACGGCACGCGCGGCATTCATGCGCCGCATCCGACGAAGGTCGAGCAGCGGCGCACGCGCGTGGCGCTGCGGTGAGACGAACGCATGACGGAGATTGCGTTGCGCCGAGGCGAACGCCGAACGGACGTCGCGCTGCGACGTGTCGAACCGATGTGCAGGTTGCCGGCCCCCGTACGGCGAGTTGCTGCGCCGCACTTCGGCGACGCCGGCCCGTGACGGTCGAGATCCATCGAACGGCCGGTCCGCGCGCACGGCGTCGCGCGCACGCTCGCGCCTCGCGCGCTTGCCGGTCGTGCGGCATCGCGCTCGCGTGCGAGGCCGCCGCACTCGCCGAACTCGCCGAGCCCGGCGCAGCCGCACTGGCCGCACGCAACGTGACGGCGGCACACGGCACGCGGCGGCATGCGCAGCGTCGTGCGAATGATTGGGGTCGGCATCGAAGACAGTTCCCGTGAAGCGCTGCGCACCCTGCTTCCCCGCAGCGCGCGCGTCATGAAGCCCGACGGGCTCCTCGTCTCGGCCGGTATCCGGGCTGACGGCGTGCCGGCTCGCCTTCCCGCGCGCATCGCGCGCAGTGGCCCGCGCCCGCATGCGCAAGCTGCATGCGAAACGCGCCCGAGCCGGCCTGCGTCGTACGACGCGGCCGCTTACCGTTGCGGGGGCAGCGCAGGTTGGCGAGCTCCTGGCGAAGCGCACGCCCTGCTTCCCGTTTAACCGCGCGACGCACGCGCGAGCACCGAGGCCGCGCCAGTTTAGGAGCGGGCCGCGCGAGCGTCAAGAAAGCGTCGGCACGCACGCGGCGCATGCGTCGGATGCGCATATTCGCGGCAAGAAGCCGGGGTGTTACGACTGGAAACGTTACAGATGTCGGAAAGCGGGGTATTCCGCGCTAAAATGCTGGGTCTTTAGAGGACGCAGCAGATGCTCAACGAACTCGAAACCTTATCTCAAAATATTGGCCGTCTGATTTCGCTGAACAAGCGCTATCACTCGGAACGGCTCGCGCTCGAGGAGCAGGTCACGCAATTGCGCGCGGACGCGGACACGGTCCGTGCGGAACTCGCGCAGCTGCGCGAAGAACGCAATGCGCTTGCGGCCGAGCGCGACACGCTGTCGGCAAAGATCGACGACGCCCAGGTCAAACTGAACGCGATCCTCGAGAAGCTGCCGCGCACGAAGAGCGTGGAGCAAGCCGACAACCAGCTCGACCTGCTGGATGGGCAGGCGCGCTCCGATAGCGACGACGCAGCCAGCCACGGAGAACATGCATGAGCACCAAGCAGATCGAAGTCTCGATTCTCGGTCAGCCGTATCGGCTCGCCTGTTCGGCCGAGACCGAAGCGGCACTGCTCGAGGCCGTCGCGCGCGTCGATGCCGAAATGTCGAAGATCCGCGCGAACAGCTCGGTGCGCGGCACCGATCGCATCGCGGTGATGGCCGCGCTGTCGCTCGCGTCCGAATTGCTGCGGCTGCAAACGAGCGTGCGGCACGGTGAAGCATTTCCGGCCGAGGAAATCCGTCGTACAATGCACCAGATGAACGAACAGCTCGGCGCTGTGCTCGCACAGCACGAGACGCAGTAACAAGCGCAGTAACGTTTGATTGTTGTGTCGATTCCCCTTGATCTCGGCGATCAACGGTGTTCAAATTGGCGCAACGAAACACAGTTTAGTCAGCTTCCCTGCCTGGTTCGCCAAGGTCATATATTCCTTGAACCAATGCCATGTGCACGGTTGCGGAAATTTGTAGCACGGGCGCGCGCGTCACTCTGTCTGATGTACCCGATGTGCTGCTAACTGCGACCAATTCTGAACCCCAGGTTCAGGATGCCGGCCTAGCGGCCAAGGCGGGGGCCTATTCAACGGCATCGGGCTTGTCCCGATGCCGTTTCCTTTTGCAACAGCCCTTTCTGCGTCGATCACGATCCATGCAATACTGGCTGATGAAGTCCGAACCGGACGAAGCAAGCATCGACGATCTCGCACACGCACCGCAGCGCTCGCTGCCATGGACCGGCGTGCGCAACTATCAGGCGCGCAACTTCATGCGCGACACGATGAAGATCGGCGACGGCGTGCTGTTCTATCACTCGAGTTGCCCCGAACCGGGCATCGCGGGCCTCGCCGAAGTTGCATCGGCGCCCTACCCCGACCCGACCCAGTTCGATCCGAAGAGCCCGTATTACGACCCGAAGTCGACGCACGAAACGCCGCGCTGGCTGCTCGTCGACGTGTGCTTCGTGAAGAAGTCGGCGCTCGTGCCGCTCGCCGCGCTGCGCGAACACGACGAGCTCGCCGACATGCGCGTGCTCGCGCGCGGCAACCGGCTGTCGATCACGCCGGTCACGCGCGCCGAATGGCGCTTCATCACCGAAAGGCTGATGAAGTAGTCGCGCATCGAAGGTCAAATCCGGTCAGAACGCGCGGCCGTCGAGGAACTCGCGGCGCGCTTGCGCAGCCTAAGCAACGGCCGTCGCCCGAACGGGCCGACGGCCGTTTTTTCGTCGCGCGGTACGCCCGCGTCGCGCACGCGCGATCCGCATGCGCGCTCTCGCACAAGGAGTCCAACAATGACCAAGAAATCCGCTCTCGCGCTGTCGCTCGCGCTCGCCGCCGCCGTGCCCGTCGCGCTGACGCTCGCGTCGCCGGCCGCGCACGCACAAACCGCCAACCCGCATTTTCCGGAGCCGGCCGGCGTGCTGTCGCTGTCGTCGCAGGCGAGCGCCGACGTGCCGCAAGACATCATCCACATCACGCTGTTCTACGAACAGCAGGCCAAGGACGCCGGTAGCCTGACGGCTACGCTGAACCAGCGCGCCGACGCCGCGCTCGCGCAGGCGAAGGGCGTGTCGGGCGTCACCGCGCATACCGGTGCGTTCTCCGTCTATCCGAGCACCGATCGCGACGGCAAGATTTCCGCATGGCGCGGCCGCACGGAAGTCGTGCTCGAGTCGCGCGACTTCGCGGCCGCGTCGAAGCTCGCGGGCCAGCTGTCGAACCAGATGCAGATCGCGAACGTCGAATTCTCGCTGTCGCCCGAAGCGCAGCGCGCGGCCGAGCAGAAGCTGACGACCGAAGCGATCAAGTCGTTCCGCACACGCGCGGACGAAGCCGCGAAGGCGTTCGGCTACAGCAGCTACTCGATCCGCGACGTGAACGTCGGCGGCAGCCGCAACGTGCAGCCGTATCCGCGCATGATGGCGATGGCCGCGGCGCCGATGGACAACGCGAAGATGAGCGCACCGATTTCCGTCGAAGGCGGCAAGGCCACCGTGTCGGTCACGGTCAACGGCTCGGTGCAGATGAAGTAAGCACGAAGCAACGCGCGGCGCGCAACGCCGCGCAGATGCGAAAACGCCGGCCCTCGGGCCGGCGTTTTTCGTTCGAGCATCTGCATGCGACGAGCACGTGTGGCGAGCCCGTCGGCGTGGCGTCACGCGGCATGCATGTCACGCAGCCGCATTCGCTCCACGGCGACGATACGCCCACACCAGCATCGCGATGCCGGCGACGATCATCGGCAGCGACAGCCATTGCCCCATCGACAGGCCGAGCGCGAGCAGGCCGAGGAAATCGTCGGGCTCGCGGGCGAACTCGACGGTGAAGCGCGCGAGGCCGTAACCGATCAGGAACAGCGCCGACACCGCCCCCATCGGCCGTGGCTTGCGCGAGAAGAAGAACAGCACGAAGAACAGCACGACGCCTTCGAGCGCGATTTCATAGAGCTGCGAAGGATGGCGCGGCAGCATCTGGTACTGCATGAACACGTCGGCGAGATGCCACTTCTCGACGAGCGCCGGGTGCTTCGGCAGCCATGCGGCGTCGTCGCGCATCGCGCCCGGGAACAGCATCGCCCACGGCGCGCTCGGATCGGTCACGCGGCCCCACAGCTCGCCGTTGATGAAGTTGCCGAGCCGCCCGGCCGCAAGCCCGGTCGGCACCATCGGCGCGACGAAGTCGGTCACTTGCAGCCAGTGCCGCTTGCGCTGCCATGCGAACAGGATCATCGCGAGCGTCACGCCGAGAAAGCCGCCGTGAAACGACATCCCGCCTTCCCATACCTTGAATATGTCGAGCGGGTGCGACAGGTAGAAGTCGGCCTTGTAGAACAGCACGTAGCCGAGCCGGCCGCCGAGCACGGTGCCGAGCACGCCGTAGAACATCATGTCGTCGATGTCCTTCGCGGTCCAGCCCTGCGCCGCGACGTGCGGCAGCTTCAGGCGGACCCGGCCGACGACGATCGCCGCGATGAAGCCGACGAGATACATGAGGCCGTACCAGCGCACGGCCAGCGGGCCGAGATGGATCGCTACGGGGTCGAAATTCGGGTGAATGATCATGAGTTCGCGATGAAGTTTTCGAATGCGGTACGGCTCGCACAGGGCACGCACCGCGCGTTGGACGGCGCCGACGCGCCATCGTTCGCATCGCGCGGCGACTCCGTGCACGCGTGACATCGACGAAGCGGGCGAGCACCGCGCCGACGTCACCGGTGCACCACACGAGCCGCGCGTCGACGACCGGCGCGTCGAGCACGCCGGTGCGCCGCAGGTTACGCAGCGACTGCGGCATCCGTGCGACATCCAGGCCGGCCGACACGAGGCTGACGATCGTCTGCATCTGAATCGCCTGCGGGTCGATCGGCGGGTTTGCCCGGCTGCACCGTAGCAGGCCGTAATGATGTCATAAAAGCCGGGTGCCAAACGAAGCCGGGAGATCACGCGTCGCGACGCGGCGAGGTCGGTCGAGCGCACTGGCCCTTCGGCTTCGGCTTCATCAGCGTCAGCGGCAGGCGCCGCGCCCACCGACCTCGCCATCACGGCCACCTCGCCCGCCATACCGCAGCGCGACTACCGTCACGATACAGCGCACCGCACCTGCGACCGCGTAGCGCGCCCCGACTCGGGAAACGCGCAAAACGCGCGTTCCCTTTGCTCTTATAATGCGCGGACCGTGAAGCCGGCCGTTCGCGCCGGCGGAGGACTGCATGAAACAGACGATATCCGCCGCGCTGCTCGCGGCGCTGTTGGCGGCCGGCGCAGCGGCGGCGCACGCCGAGCCGGCCGGCGACGGGCTCGCACTCGCGCAACGCAAGAACTGCATGGCGTGCCACGCGGTCAACAAGCCACTGATGGGTCCGTCGTTCCGCGACATCGCCGGCAAGTACGCGGCGCGCGCCGATGCGGCCGACTACCTCGCGCAGTCGATCGTGAAGGGCAGCGTCGGTGTGTGGAGCGGCGTGCCGATGCCCGCCAATACGCAGCTCACGAGCGCCGAAGCGCACACGCTCGCGCAATGGGTGCTGTCGCTGCGTTAACGCAATTCCGGGCACAACCCGGCGCGCGCGGCGGCGTCGTGCGACGCGGGCCGCTCCGGCACGCCGCCGCGCAGCAGGCCGCGCGCGTCATCCTAGCCGCGCAGCGCGTTACCCGAAACGACTACACACGCCGCGTGCCGGCCTCTCAGCCCGAATGACCGGCGCGGCGACGATCGATCTCTTCGTCGACCGCGTCACGCACCCATTCCATCACTTCGGTTTCCAACGCAAGCGCCACTTCGCGCGTGATCTGGCCGACCAGCCAGGCCGTGTGGTCGTGCAGCGCGTCGCGACAGCGCGCCTCGATCGCGTCGCGCCCGGCACCGGTCAAATAGTTCGTGAGCCGGTCGCGCAAACGCTCGGCGATATGCTGCGCGTCCTCGGGCGTCAGCGCCGCCGCGGCGGCGGGCGCGCCCAGCGGCGGCGGCGACGCGTCGGCCGGTCGATCCGCGAGCGCCGCGGCAGCGGCCGCAGCCGGCACGAGTGCCTGCGGCAGTGTCGCGTCGTCGAGCGGCGCCGCGGCGAGCTCGGGCTGCGACGGCGCATCGTCCGCCAGGACCGAGCGCAGCGGCGCCGGCGTGGCGGCCGCTTCCTCGGCCACCACGTGCCCGGCCGCGGCCGGTTGCGCCGGCGCATCGCTGTCGCCGGGCAGCTCGACGGTCGGCAGATACGGCGTCGGCACCGGCTCGACGATCACCGCCTCGGTGCCCACCGTGTCGTGATCGAGCGCGTCGAACGCTGCCGTTCGGCCGCGCGCAATCATGTCGTTCAGCACCGGAATGTCGGCATCGTCGCGCGATCGTGCGTCGCCCACTGACGGCGCGGCCGGCACCGGCTTGCCGGGCACCAGCACGTCGGTCAGCGTCGGGATCGAGAATGGTTCGGCTTGTGTCACGGGAACGCTCCGTCGCCGGTTTCGGCTAGCTGCCCTGCTTGTAATTGTTCAGCGCGTATCCGCGATCGCGGTAGAAGCGGTAGCGGTCGCGGCCCGCAGCCAGCTCGTCGGGCGCGTTGCCGACCACTTCGAGCAGGCGCTCGAAGCGCGCGAACTGCGCGGGCACCGTCGCGCCGAGGTTCAGCAGCACCTGATGATGCGGCGCCTGGTCGAGATCGGCGGTGAGCAGAATCGGCGTGGCGGCCGCGTGCGGGCTGTCCACGCTGCAGTGCGGGATGAAGTCGAGCGGCGAAAAGGTCCACAACCGCTCGTCGAGCGCGCGCAGGCGCGCGGCTTCGGCGAGCACGACGACCGGCTGCCCGGCCTGATAGGCCTTGCGCAGCAGCCGGCATGCATACGCGAGCGAATCGCCGACGTTTGAATGGAAATCGATTCGCGTCATTGCCCGCTCGCCCGCATCGTCGTGTGACCGGCCATCACTGCCCGGCGCGGTCGATCAGGAATTGCGCGAGCAACGGCACCGGACGGCCCGTCGCGCCCTTCGCCGCGCCGCTCTTCCATGCGGTGCCGGCGATGTCCAGGTGCGCCCACGGGTAGCTTTCGGTGAAGCGCGACAGGAAGCACGCCGCCGTCACGGCGCCGGCCGGCCGGCCGCCGATGTTCGCGATATCGGCGAAATTCGACTTCAGCTGATCCTGGTATTCGTCGTCGAGCGGCATGCGCCACGCCGCATCGTTCGCTTCGCGCGATGCGTCGAGCAGTTCGCCCGCGAGCGCATCGTCCTTCGAGAACAGGCCGCTGTTGTGGCCGCCGAGCGCGATCACGCACGCGCCCGTGAGGGTCGCCACGTCGATCACCGCGGCCGGCTTGAAGCGCTCCGCATAGGTGAGCGCGTCGCACAGGATCAGACGGCCTTCGGCGTCGGTGTTCAGCACTTCGATCGTCAGGCCCTTCATGCTCGTGACGATGTCGCCCGGCTTCGTCGCGTTGCCGCCCGGCATGTTCTCGCAGGTCGGCACGATCGCGACGACGTTGATCTTCAGGCCCATTTCGGCGACCGCACGCATCGTGCCGAGCACCGAACCGGCGCCGCACATGTCGTACTTCATCTCGTCCATGCCTTCGCCCGGCTTCAGCGAGATGCCGCCGGTGTCGAACGTGATGCCCTTGCCCACCAGCACGACCGGCGCGGCCTTCGCCGCGGCGCCCTGGTAGTGCAGCACGATGAACTGCGGCGGCTCGACGGATGCGCGCGCGACCGACAGGAACGAGCCCATCTTCAGCGCCTGGATCTGCTTGAGCCCGAGCACCTCGGCCTTCAGGCCCCAATCCTTCGCGAGCTTCTTCGCGGTGTTGCCGAGATAGGTCGGCGTGCACACGTTGCCCGGCAGGTTGCCCAGATCGCGCGTGAGGTCCATCCCGTTGGCCAGCGCGACGGCCTGCTTCGCCGCGAGCTTCGCCGCCTTTTCGTCGGACGGATCGACGCTGAACACGACGCGCTTGAGCGCGTGCGACGCCGGCTCCGGCTTGCTCTTCATCTGCGTGAAGCGGTACGTTTCGTTGCGCAGCGCGAGAATCGCGGCGCGCACGCCCCAGTCGGAGCCGCGCTCGTCGACCGGCAGCTGCGCGAGCGTGAACGTGACCTGCCCGACCTTGGTCGCCAGCAGCGCGCGCCATGCGGCCGTAGCCGCATCGTTATAGGCTTTCTGATTGAAAGCATCCTGCTTGCCGAGACCGACCAGCAGCACGCGCGATGCGCCGATCCCCGAGACCTCCGGCAGGAACAGCGTCTTGCCGCGCTTGCCGTCCATGTCGCCGGCCTTCACCACGCGCGAGATCAGCCCCTTGGTGGCCGTATCGATGTCGAGCGCCGCGCCCGAAAGAGTTTGCGCCTCGAAGATGCCGAGTACGATGCAATCGGACTTCCCGGTCAGGAACCCCTTGGCCTCGCCTTTGCTCCAATCACAGCCTTTTATGCTAAAGTCCATCGCGCTTGTCCTCGGATAAAATCTGGGCTAAGGATGAAAGCCGCAATTATCCGCTATTTTTCCCGTGGCGGCGCGAGCGCTCCACCACGCGTGCGCAGCCTCCCGCCCTCTTCTCATCAAGAATGATCTTCGAACGCTCCCTCCAGCGCGAGCTTGCGTATACGGCTGGCGCCGTGTTCATGGTGCTGCTCACGATCATGCTCACGACGATGATGATCCGCATCGTCGGCTACGCCGCGTCCGGCGAAATCGATCCGCGGGACGTGCTCGTGCTGATCGGCCTGACCGTGATCGGCTATCTCGCGGTGATGCTCGTCGTCACGCTGTTCGTGTCGATCCTGTTCGTGCTGACCCGGTGGTACCGGGACTCCGAAATGGTCGTCTGGCTCGCGTCGGGCGTCAGCCTCACGCGCCTGATCAAGCCGATCGGCGTGTTCGCGACGCCGATCATCCTGCTGATCGCGTTCTTCGCGTTCGTCGGCTGGCCGTGGTCGAACCAGCAGAGCAAGATGATCAAGGCGCGCTTCCAGCAGCGCGACGAAATCTCGCTGCTCGCGCCGGGCCAGTTCCGCGAATCGGCGTCGAACCATCGCGTGTTCTTCATCGAAAAAATGTCGCCGGATCAGAGCAAGGTCCAGAACGTGTTCGTCACGTCGACGGAGAACGGCAAGGTCAACGTCGTCGTGTCGCACGCGGGCCATACCGAGACGCGCGACGGCGACCGCTTCGTCGTGCTGGAGGACGGCCGCCGCTACGACGGCACGCCGGGCCAGCCGAACTTCAAGATCATGGAGTTCCAGCGTTACGGCGTGAAGATCACGAGCACGCCGGTCACCAACGTGCCGACCACCAACAGCACGCCGACGCCGGAGCTGCTCAGCAACCCGACGCGCAACAACCTCGCCGAGTTCGCATGGCGTGCGGGGCTGCCGCTGATCGCGATCAACCTGATGGTGCTCGGCATTCCGCTGTCGTACCAGAACCCGCGCCGCAGCCGCACGATCAACCTCGTGATGGCCGTGCTGATCTACCTCACCTACTCGAACCTGCTGAACGTCGTGCAGGCGCAGATCGAGCAGGGCAAGATGTCGTTCGGCGTCGGGCTCGTCGGGCTGCATCTGGCCGTCGCGGCGATCGTCGCGGTGATCTTCTGGTTGCGCGTGCGCAATCGCCCGCTGTTTACACGCGCGCTGTTCGGCCGCTCGGGAGCATGATCGATGCGGCTCTATGAAAAGTATTTCGCGCGACAGATCTACGTCACGTTCGTCTTCATCCTGTTCGCGTTCTCGGGGCTGTTCTTCTTCTTCGACCTGATCAGCGAACTGAACTCGGTCGGCCACGGCAATTACAAGTTCGGCTACGCGGTGCTGCGCGTGGCGCTGCAGACGCCGTCGCGCTTCTACGAGATCATCCCGGTCGCCGCGCTGATCAGCGCGATCTACGTGTTCGCGCAGATGGCCGCGAGCTCGGAATTCACGATCTTCCGCGTGTCGGGCCTCGCGACCAACCAGGCGCTGCGCTCGCTGCTGAAGATCGGCGTGCCGCTCGTGATCATCACCTATCTGATCGGCGAATTCGTCGGCCCGTACGCCGACCAGTTGTCGGAGCGGGTGCGATTGCAGGCGCTCGGCGCATCGGTGTCGTCGAACTTCCAGTCGGGCGTGTGGGTGAAGGACACGCTCGCGGCGCGCGAGAACGGCGAGCAGGTCACGCGCTTCGTCAACGTCGGCAGCCTGTCGCCGGATTCGACGATCAGCAACGTGCGCATCTACGAGTTCGATTCGAAATTCCAGCTGCAGAACGTGCGGATCGCGCAGACCGGCCGCTACGAGCCGCCCGGCCACTGGCTGCTCAAGGGCGTGACGGAAACCGAACTGACGCCGATCAAGCCGATCGCCGGTCAGCCGGCCGACGCGCTGAACCCGGTGTACCGGTCGCAGCAGGTGTCGCTGCCCGAATACCGGCTGCGCTCCGATCTGACGCCGCAGATCCTGTCGGTGCTGCTCGTGTCGCCCGAACGGATGTCGCTGATCAACCTGTTCCGCTACATCCAGCATCTGCGCGAGAACCAGCAGGACACGCAGCGCTACGACATCGCGTTGTGGCGCAAGCTGCTCTACCCGTTCGCGGTGTTCGTGATGCTAGTGCTGTCGCTGCCGTTCGCGTACCTGCATACGCGCGCCGGCGTGGTGGGCGTGAAGGTGTTCGGCGGCATCATGCTCGGCATGAGCTTCCAGCTGCTCAACACGCTGTTCTCGCACATCGGCACGCTGAACACGTGGCCCGCGCCGCTCACCGCGGCAACGCCGGGCCTCATCTATCTCGCGCTCGGCCTGTTCGCGCTGAAGTGGGTCGACCGGCACTGAGCGCCGCCACGATGGAGATCACGACATGAGTTCGCACGGCATCGTCCTGTTCGGTCACGGCGCGCGCGATCCGCGCTGGGCCGAGCCGTTCGAACGGCTCGCCGCGCGGTTGCGCGGCGCCGGCGAACCGGCCGCTCACGTGTCGCTCGCGTTCCTCGAACTGATGACGCCGTCGCTCGACGCGGCCGTCGCCGCGCAGGTCGCGGCGGGATGTACGCGGATCACCGTGGTGCCCGTGTTCTTCGGCCAAGGCGGCCACGTGCGGCGCGACCTGCCGCAGCTGATCGACGCGTGCCGCGCCGCGCATCCGCACCTCGACATCCGCTGCGCGACGGCCGTCGGCGAGGACGACGGCGTGCTCGACGCGATCGCGCGCTACTGCATCGATCAGATCGGCCGCGACGCGTAGCCGAATCGGCGGCATCCAAACAAAAAAGCGCTGGCTTCATCGAAGCCAGCGCTTTTTTTTGCCCGGACGCCAGGTCGATTCAGGCGGCGTTGCGCAACGCATCACCCTCGTTCGCGCGCGCGGCGCGTTCGGCGAACGCGTCGCCGATCATCAGCAGGCTCGGTTCGGCCGGATCGAGCCACGACTGCGCGTCGCCCGCGGCCATCTGCGCGAGCGTCAGCGTCAGCGTGCGTTCGCGCGCGGTGCTGCATGCCTCGACGATCGCCACCGGCGTCGCCGGGGCGCGGCCCGCGTCGATCAGCTGCTGCGCGATGCCCGGCGCGCTGTCGCGCCCCATGTAGTAGACGATCGAATCGGCGCGCGCGGCCTCGCGGATCTCGTCGCTGCCGGGCGCGCGGCTGTGCGTCGCGAACGCGACGCTGCGCGACACGCCGCGCAGCGTCAGCGAGCGCTTCAGCGTCGCCGCGCCGGCCAGCGCCGCGGTGATGCCCGGCACGACCTCGTAGTCGATGCCGGCTGCCTCGAGCGCGCGCATTTCCTCTTCGGCGCGACCGAACAGCATCGGGTCGCCGCCCTTCAGACGCACCACGCACGCATGCTCGCGCGCCGCATCGACGATCTGCTTGTTGATGAAGTGCTGCGCGGTCGAACGCTGGCCGCAGCGCTTGCCCACCGCGATGCGGCGCGCGTTCGGCGCGTAGTCGAGCATCGCCGGCTCGACGAGCGCGTCGTGCAGCACGACGTCGGCTTGCTCGAGCAGCCGCGCGCCGCGCACCGTGATGAGGTCCGCGGCGCCCGGCCCCGCTCCGATCAGATACACCTTGCCCATGTTTGTCGCTTCGCTAGTCGTGCCATGGCGGCTCGCGCGCCGCCGCAGAGGCGGCGCGCGGTGCCCCGCAGTGCCCGTTACGCCGAGAAGGCGCGGATCATGCCGGCGGCGACCGTGTGATGCGTCGCCTCGTCGATCAGCACGAACGCGCCCGTGCCCGGATGCGCGTCGTAGGTGTCGCAGACGATCGGCTTCTGCAGCGTCAGTGCGACGCGGCCGATGTCGTTCATCTTCAGTTCCTGACGGTCGGTCGCGTGCGACAGCGTATGCACGTCGAGCACCTCGTTGACCGCGCCGATCTTCGCGAACACCGTGCTGGTGGTCTGCTTCAGCAGGTACTTGCGCTGCGGCGACAGCGGCGTCTCGTCGAACCAGCACAGGTCCGCGTCGAGCTTCTTCGCCGGTACGACCGGCTCGGCCGCCGTCACGAACATGTCGCCGCGCGACACGTCGACGTCTTCGCCGAGGCGGATCGTGACCGTCTGGCCCGCGAACGCGTACGGGACTGCCGCGGTGCCGCCCGGCACCGGCGCGATGATCTCGGCGATCGTCGCGGTGCGGTTCGACGGCAGCACGACGATCTCGTCGCCGACCTTCACCTCGCCCGATTCGATCCGGCCCATGTAGCCGCGGAAATCGTCGGCCGAGCTGCCGTCCTGGCGCGCGACCCACTGCACCGGGAAGCGCAGCGCGTCATGCGCCTGCGTCTCGACCGGCAGCGATTCGAGCACGTCGAGCAGCGGCTCGCCCGCGTACCACGGCATGCGCTCGCTCGCGCCGACGATGTTGTCGCCCTTGAGCGCCGACACCGGCACGAAGCGCACGTCGGTCAGGCCGAGCTGCTTCGCGAGCGCGACGTACGCGTCGCGGATCTCGTTGAAGCGCGCTTCGCTGTAGTCGACCAGGTCCATCTTGTTGATCGCGACGATCACGTGCTGCAGCGCCAGCAGCTTGACGATCGCGCTGTGGCGTTTCGTCTGCGGCAGCAGCTGCGCGACGCCGTTCTCGATCGTCACGCGCGTCGCGTCGACCAGGATGATCGCCGCGTGTGCGGTCGACGCGCCCGTCACCATGTTGCGCGTGTACTGCTCGTGGCCCGGCGTGTCGGCGATGATGAACTTGCGCTTCGCGGTCGCGAAATAGCGGTACGCGACGTCGATCGTGATGCCCTGCTCGCGCTCGGCCTCGAGCCCGTCGGTCAGCAGCGCGAGGTCGAGCTCGTCGCCGACCGTGCGCTTGTTCTTCGCGCGCGACAGCGCGGACAGCTGGTCCGACAGCACGGCCTTGCTGTCGTAAAGCAGGCGGCCGATCAGCGTGCTCTTGCCGTCGTCGACGCTGCCCGCGGTGATGAAACGCAGCACGCCGAGGTCTTCGGTGTTCTCGATGATGCTCATGATGTGAATGTCCTCGTGTGCTTCAGAAATAGCCTTGCTTCTTGCGCTGCTCCATCGCAGCTTCCGACGCCTGATCGTCCATCCGCGTCGCGCCGCGTTCGGTGATCTCGGTCACGGCCGTCTCGGCGATGATCTTCTCGACGTCGTCCGCATCGCTCTCGACCGGGCACGTGCAGCTGATGTCGCCGACCGTGCGGAAGCGCACCTGCGCGAGCTCGCTCGTCTCGCCGTCACGCATCGGCGTGAGCGGCGTGACCGGCACGAGCAGCCCGTTGCGGCGCACGATCTCGCGCTGGTGCGCGTAGTAGATCGACGGCAGTTCGAGGTTTTCGCGGGCGATGTACTGCCACACGTCGAGCTCGGTCCAGTTCGAGATCGGGAACACGCGCAGGTGTTCGCCCTTGTGCAGACGCGCGTTGTACAGGCTCCACAGCTCGGGGCGCTGCGCCTTCGGGTCCCACTGGCCGAATTCGTCGCGGAACGAGAAGATCCGCTCCTTCGCCCGCGCCTTCTCTTCGTCGCGGCGCGCGCCGCCGATCAGCGCCGTGTAGCCGTGCTGCTCAATCGTCTCGAGCAGCGTGACGGCCTGCGCGGCGTTGCGCGAATCGGTTTCGCGGCGCAGCACGACGGTGCCGCGCTTGATCGAATCCTCGACGTGGCCGACCACCAGCTCGGCGCCGAGCTCTTGCGCACGGCGGTCGCGGAAGTCGATCACTTCCTCGTAGTTGTGGCCCGTGTCGATGTGCACGAGCGGGAACGGCAGCGTCGTCTTGCGGTTCGCGCCGAGGCCGAATGCCTTCAGCGCGAGATGCAGCACGACGACCGAATCCTTGCCGCCCGAGAACAACAGCGCCGGCTTGCTGCATTCGGCGACCAGTTCGCGCAGGATGTGGATCGACTCGGCTTCGAGCCAGTCGAGGTGGCCCATGCGGTTGTCGGCACCGGCGGGCGGGGCAAAGGCGGATTGCTCGAGCGTCGTGCTCATGATTTCGGTCCTTCTCTTCTGGGTTCGTGCGGCCCGTTGTCGCGGGCCGCGCAATATTCGGGTTCTGGTCGGCGTTCAGTGCGCGGCGCCGGCTTCGGCGCTCGCGGGAATCGGCGTGATCGTCGTGATGTGCAGCCCGCATTCCTTGGTGTCGCGCGACTCCCACCACCAACGGCCCGCGCGGCTGTCCTCGCCGGGGCGAATCGCACGCGTACACGGCTCGCAGCCGATGCTCGGGTAACCGCGCGCGTGCAGCGGATTGACCGGCACTTCGAACGCGTTAAGGTACGCCCACACGTCGGCTTCCGTCCAGTCGGCGAGCGGGTTGTACTTCGCGATCCCGCGCGATTCGTCCCTTTCTTCCTCGTGCAGCTCCGCGCGCGTCACCGACTGCTCGCGACGCTGGCCCGTGACCCACGCGCCGACGTCGGCCAGCGCGCGGTTCAGCGGCTCCACCTTGCGGATGTGGCAGCACGACTTGCGCAGCTCGACGCTGTCGTAGAACGCGTTCGCGCCGTGCTCGGCGACGTACTGATCGACCGCCTCCTGGTTCGGATGGAACTGCTCGATCTCGTAGCCGTAGCGCTCGCGCACGCGGTCGATCATGCCGAGCGTCTCCGCGTGCAGGCGGCCGGTGTTCAGCGAGAAGATGCCGATCGGCACCTGCTTCGACAGGATCGCGTGCGTCAGCAGCATGTCTTCCGCGGCGAGGCTGCTCGCGAACTTGACCTTGTCGTGGCTCGCGCCGATCTGCGCGAGCAGCGCGTCGAGCCGCTCGACCTTGGCGGCCAGTTCGGGCGTGAGTGCGGTCGCGGCGCTCATGCGTTCACCTTCGCGTCGGATGCAGCCGCGCGGCGGCGGAACAGCGGCGCCGGCTCGTCGAACGCGCCCTGGTAACGCTGCGTGAATTCGCCGAACGCGTTGAGCGCGTCGTGGATGTCCTTGTCGGCACGCACCGCGAACGCGTCGAAGCCGCAGCGCGACATGTACAGCAACTGATCGCGCAGCACGTCGCCGATCGCGCGCAGCTCGCCGGTCCAGCCGTAGCGCTCGCGCAGCAGCCGCGCGATGCTGTAGCCGCGGCCGTCCGCGAACCGCGGGAAGTCGACCGCGATCAGCGAGATCGCGCCGAAGTCGGCCGCCAGCTCGGCCGGCTCGCTGTCCGGCGCGAGCCATACGCCGAGTTCGTCCTTCGTCTTCGCCGCGACGAGCGCCGCGCGCTCCGCTTGCCACAACGCGAACGGCACCAGCACCTTGCCGGCCGGCAGTGCGTCGACCGCGGGCAGCGCGCCGTCTTCCGCCGCGCGCACGACCTGCCATGCGTCGTCGATCACTGCGCGGTTCTTGATAATCGAAGCCATCTGCAAATTCCTTCTAGCCGGTGGGTTAGGCGTTCACTGCCTGGCGCGCCGCATAGACGCGCTCCTTGAACGGCGCGATGCCGATGCGGTCGTACGTGTCGATGAAGCGCTCGCCGTCGGCGCGCGCATCGACGAACGTGTCGATCAGCTTCGCGATCACGTCGGGCACTTCGTCGGCGGAGAACGACGGCCCGATCACGCGGCCGAGACGCGCGCCGTTCTGGCCCGTGCCCTGCTCGCCGCCGAGCGACACCTGGTACCACTCGGCGCCGTCCTTGTCGACGCCGAGGATGCCGATGTTGCCGACGTGATGGTGACCGCACGAGTTCATGCAACCGGAGATGTTCAGCGACAGGTCGCCGAGGTCGTACACGTAGTCGAGATCGTCGAAACGCTGCTGGATCGCCAGCGCGATCGGGATCGACTTCGCGTTCGCGAGCGAGCAGAAGTCGCCGCCCGGGCACGCGATGATGTCGGTCAGCAGCCCGATGTTCGGCGTCGCGAAGCCAGCCGCCTTCGCCTTTTCCCACAG
This sequence comes from Burkholderia sp. B10, assembly GCF_004368385.1. NCBI lineage: Bacteria > Pseudomonadati > Pseudomonadota > Betaproteobacteria > Burkholderiales > Burkholderiaceae > Burkholderia > Burkholderia sp. B10. The sequence continues at coordinate 28,508 of NZ_PQMX01000010.1, forward strand.
CGCGAACAGGTCGCGCTTCTTCACGTTGGCCAGAATCAGGTTCTGCTCGTGCGATACGCGCACTTCGCCGAACGAGTACGCGTCGGCCCATTCGGCCACTTGATCCATCTGCTCGGCGCTCGCGTCGCCCGGCGCGACGCGGTGATCCTTCAGCGACAGCGTGACCGCCGCGTAGCCGGCCACCTTGTGCGGCGCGACGTTGCGCTCGACCCAGCGCGCGAACGCCTTGTTCTCGAGCAGATGCTGTTCGAACGACGCGTCGGTGTCGGCCAGCTTCTCGTAGACGGGCGGCGCGAAATACTGCGACACGCGGTCGAGTTCGGCCTGCGTCAGCGTGGACGGGCCGTCCTTCAGGTGCTGCCACTCTTCTTCGACCTGCTGCGCGAACTTCGCCGGTGACAGCGCCTTCACGAGGATCTTGATCCGCGCCTTGTACAGGTTGTCGCGGCGGCCGTAGCGGTTGTACACGCGCAGCACGGCTTCGCAGTACGTCAGCAGATGCTGCCACGGCAGATCTTCCTTGATCACCGCGCCGACGATCGGCGTGCGGCCGAGGCCGCCGCCCGCGAGGATGTTCGCGACCACCTCGCCCTGCGCGTTCTTCTTCAGATAGACGCCGAGGTCGTGGATCTGCACGGCCGCGCGGTCGTCGTGCGAGCCGGACACCGCGATCTTGAACTTGCGCGGCAACCACGCGAATTCGGGATGGAACGTCGACCACTGACGCAGGATCTCGGCCCACGGACGCGGATCGATCTCCTCGTCCTGCGCGACGCCGGCGAACTGGTCGGCCGTGATGTTGCGGATGCAGTTGCCCGACGTCTGGATCGCGTGCATCTGCACCGAGGCGAGCTTCGCGAGGATCTCGGGCGTGTCTTCGAGCTCGACCCAGTTGAACTGGATGTTCGAGCGGGTCGAGAAGTGACCGTAGCCGCGGTCGTGCTCGCGGGCGATGCGCGCCAGCATGCGGAGCTGGTTGCTGCGCAGGTTGCCGTACGGAATAGCGATGCGGTGCATGTACGCGTGGCGCTGCATGTACAGGCCGTTCTGCAGGCGCAGCGGACGGAACTCGTCTTCGCTCAACTCGCCCGACAGGCGGCGGCGCACCTGATCGCGGTACTGTGCGACACGCTCGTCGACGATCGTCTGGTCGTACTGGTCGTACTGATACATTCGGGGACCCCAGGGTGTTCGTGGTGACCGCGCGACGTCCTAGCCACGTCGCGCCCGAATCTCTGTTTCGCCGCTCCGGCCGGCCTTCCGCTGCCCGGCTGGATTGCTAATGACGAAAACAGATATCCATATTTGAAAAACTCCGGTGAATCGTAATAAACTCGCCTTATATTTCAAACGACTAAAAAATTCTGTTGATATGCGGAAGGGTTATAAATGAACCTGCACCAATTTCGCTTCGTGCGCGAGGCCGTCCGGCAGAATTTCAACCTCACCGAGGCCGCCAAGGCGCTCTATACGTCGCAGCCGGGGGTGTCGAAGGCGATCATCGAGCTGGAGGACGAGCTCGGCGTCGAGATCTTCACCCGCCACGGCAAGCGGGTTCGCTCGCTCACCGAGCCGGGCAGAATCATACTCGCGTCGGTCGAGCGGATCCTGCAGGAAGTCGAGAGCCTCAAAAGGGTCGGAAAGGACTACGCCGCGCAGGACCAGGGCAACCTGACCATCGCCGCCACGCACACGCAGGCGCGCTATTCGCTGCCGGCCGCGATCGCCGAATTCAAGAAGCGCTTCCCGAAGGTGCATCTGTCGATCCTGCAGGGCAGCCCGACGCAGGTCGCCGAGATGGTCATCCACGACCAGGCCGACCTCGCGATCGCGACCGAGGCGATCTCTGACTACAAGGAGCTCGTGTCGCTGCCGTGCTTCCAGTGGCATCACGCGGCCGTGGTGCCGGCCGACCATCCGCTGCTCGAGCGCAAGCCGATCACGCTCGACGATCTCGCGCAGTATCCGCTGATCACCTACGACGACGCGTTCGCCGGCCGCAAGAAGATCAACCATGCGTTCGCGCTGCGCGGGCTATCGCCGGACATCGTGCTCGAGGCGATCGACGCCGACGTGATCAAGACCTACGTCGAGCTCGGGCTGGGCGTCGGGATCATGGCCGACATCGCGTTCAATCCGGAGCGCGACCGCAACCTGCGGCTGATTCCGGTCGGCCATCTGTTCGGCAGCAACGTGACGCGCGTCGCGCTCAAGCAGGGCGCGTACCTGCGCAGCTATGTGTATACGCTCGTCGAGCTGCTGTCGCCGACGCTGAACCGCAAGCTGATCGAGCAGGCGCTCAAGGGCGAAGCCGAATCGTACGAGCTTTGACGCACGCGGTATGAACGCGGGGGCGCGGTTCGATATCGCGCCCCTTTTGGTTGCCCGATGCAGATGGAGACTTCCGCATGACGCTTCCCGCCCTGTTGCGCCGCGCCGCTGCCGGCGCCCTGTTGCTCGGCTGCGCGGCCGCGCATGCCGACCTGAAGGTCGGCGTCGACCTGTCGTCGACCGGCCCGGCCGCCGCGATCGGCATCACCAGCAAGAACGCGATCCTGATGTGGCCGAAGACGATCGCCGGCCAGGCGGTGCAGCTGACGGTGCTCGACGATGCGTCCGATCCGGGCGCGGCCGTGCGCAATATCCGCAAGCTGGTCGACGAGGATCACGTCGACGTCGTGGTCGGGCCGAACATCACACCGGCCGCGCTTGCGGCGCTGGACGCGGTGGCCGCGTCGCAAACGCCGATGATCACGCTGGTCGGCTCGGGCGCGATCGTCGAGCCGCAGGAAGGCGCGCGCACCTGGGCGTTCAAGATGGCGCAGAGCGACAGCGCGATGGCCGACGTGATGACGCGCTACATGGCCAATCACGGCGTGAAGACGGTCGGCTTCATCGGCTTCGCGGACAGCTATGGCGACAGCTGGCTGAACGAGTTCACGCGCTTCGCCGAGATCCGCAAGATCCGCGTGATCGCGACCGAGCGCTTCAACCGGACCGACGCGAGCGTGACCGGGCAGGCGCTGAAGCTGATCGCGGCGAAGCCCGATGCCGTCCTGATCGCGGGCTCGGGCACGCCGGCCGTGCTGCCGCAGCGCACGCTGATCGAGCGCGGCTACAAGGGCGCGATCTACCAGACGCACGGAATCGCGACGCCGGAATTCATCCGGCTCGGCGGCAAGGACGTGGAAGGCACGCTGTTCCCGACGCAGCCGGTCGTCGTCGCCCGCACGTTGCCGGCCGACGACCCGGCGCGCAAGGCGGCGCTGGCGTTCGTCGATGCATATGAAGCGCGCTACGGCGCGGGCACGGTCACGCAGTTCGCGGGCGACGCGGCCGGCGTGTATCCGCGCCTCGCGGACGCGGTCGGCCGCGCGCTGAAGGCGGCGCAGCCGGGCACGCCGGCGTTCCGGACGGCGCTGCGGCGCGAACTCGAACGGGCGCACGAGCTGGTCGTGCCGAACGGCGTCGTCAACACGAGCGACAAGGACCACGTCGGACTCGATCAGCGCGCGAGCGTGATGGGGATCGTGAAACAGGGCCGGTTCGTCTACCTGAGCCGGTAACGGGCGGCGCGGCGCGCCGATGGCTTGCCCGACGCCCCATTTTCCGCCATAATCCGCGTTTCGCCGCGCAGCATCGCTGGTGCGGCAACGATCACAAGCCCAGGTGGTGAAATTGGTAGACGCAGGGGACTCAAAATCCCCCGCCGCAAGGCGTGCCGGTTCGATTCCGGCCCTGGGCACCATGACATAGTTCCGGGAAATTCCCGGAAGTCCCAAAACCCGCGACAGCACAAGGCTTCGCGGGTTTTTTCATTCCGGCAAAGTGCCGTGTGGTGCGTAGACAGCCGGGGGCAAGCGGGGGCAACATTGGGGGCAACCCATCCGAAATTGCCTTACCTGTCAGGAGTTGCCCCCGTGCCATTAACCGATACAGCCATCCGGAACGCCAAGCCTGCCGACAAGCCCGTGCGCCTGTTCGACGGAGGCGGCCTCTATCTGGAAATCGCCCCGAGCGGGGGCAAGTGGTGGCGCCTCAAGTACCGATTTGGGGGCAAGGAAAAGCGCTACTCGCTCGGCGTCTACCCGGAAGTTACATTGGCGACCGCACGGAAGAAGCGCGACGAAGCCCGTGAAAAGCTCGCTGCCGGCATCGATCCGGGTGAAGCAAAGAAGGCGGAAAAAAGAGCCAGCCTGCTCGCGGCCGCCCATTCGTTTGAGGTTGTCGCCCGTGGCTGGATGGCCGAGCGCAAGACGACCGTGGAGCCAGCGCAGCATGTCAAGACGCTCGCCCGCATGGAGAACGATGTATTCCCATGGCTCGGCAAGCGCCCTATCGCTGAAATCGACGCCCCGGAGATACTGGTCGTGCTGAAGCGCGTAGACGGGCGTGGAGCCAGATTTACCGCCCATCGCATCCGCAGCGAGATTAGCCGGGTATTCCGCTACGGCATCAAAGAGGGGCACTGCAAGGCCGATCCGGCCCGCGATCTGGTTGATGCAATCCCGCCCGCGCAGACAACACACTTTGCCTCAATCACCGAGCCGGAGAAAGTGGGCGAGATGCTTCGCGCGTTCGACGGCTTCACAGGCACGTTCCCGGTTCTCTGCGCGCTCAAGCTAGCCCCCATGCTGTTCGTTAGGCCGGGCGAGTTGCGGAAGGCAGAATGGGCGCAATTCGACCTCGACAAAGGCGAATGGCGCTATTTCGTCAACAAAACGAAAACGGATCACCTTGTTCCGCTGGCCGCGCAGGCTGTCACGATTTTGCGCGAGCTTCACGCCCTGACTGGCGAAGGCGTCTACGTGTTCCCTGGTGCTCGCGACCGAAATCGGCCGATGAGCGAGGCCGCTATCAATGCAGCCCTTCGTCGGCTCGGCTACGACACTCGCACCGAGATTACCGGTCACGGCTTCCGGGCAATGGCACGGACGATCCTGCATGAAGAGTTGGAGGAAAAGCCGGAAGTGATCGAGCACCAACTAGCGCATACCGTCCCTGACAGCCTGGGGCGGGCGTACAACCGAACGAAATTCATCAAGGCCCGACGTTCGATGATGCAACAGTGGGCGGACTACCTCGACAAGCTCAAAGCCGGTGCGGAAATCATTCCGATCGCGGCGGCAAGATAGATCCGTACCGCTGCGAGTATGACCCCCTTCCGTGCGTCTCCCACCAGTAAAACGGACACGGCCTAGGCATAGGGTAAGCCGTTGATTTGGCCCCTTATTATTATGTGCCCCCCTTGTTTCCGCCGTCAGTAGAGAAAAGACGCGGGTGTGAGCCCCCGCGTCTTTGCCCTAGACGCAGGGTCCCCCGCTTTCCGCCCGCCCCGACACTTGCGGCCGGCGCAACAATGCCCGATCGAGGCGCATCGCGGGCACCCCCCTCCAAAACACGCATCCGACGCCCGTCAAATCCCGGAGAGCCGCGCTCCGCTTGGCTTCGAGTTCGATGGCGTAGGTCGACGTCTCTCCGCTCAGCGCAAATCGAGTTGGAGATTTGGAGATAAACGCCTGAATCGGCCACAAAGCCTTATGGGGTAAGGCTTCGCGTGTCTCCAAACGATTTGGAGAACGCTGGAGATACTGGAGATAAACCGGGCTGGATTGTTACGGAGGCGGCAAGATTCGCGGCAGCCGCCGGCCCGGTTCCGTCTGGAGCGGATCGCTCAAAGTAACTTTGACGCGCGGGCCAAAATGCCGCGCAAAGGAATGCCCGCCACCGCCCTCCCGGACGGCGGCGGCGTCTTTCACAGCTCAAGCGTGAAGATCGACGGCAGCACGCGATAAACCATGAACTTGCCGTGACCGGGGATGTATTCCTGCCGGTACGGATAGCCGTCGCTACGCGGCATCAGCACGCCCCGCTTCATCAGTGCCTTGGCGACGATCTTGTGATCGAAGCCGGCGCACACGTCTTTGCGGAATACGGCCGCTTCGATCAGGTATTCCGTCTCGACGCTTTCCGCATCGTCGGCGCTCATCTTGCCGCCGAACTCGGCGTAATACTCGCGATCGGAGGCGATGGGCGTGCGGCGCTCGTCGCGCTTCACGTGCTGCTTGAAGCCCGCTCGATGCGGCACGTTCGGCCGATGGTCATCCTGCGCCCGGTTCATCCACACGAAACGGTTGTCTCCGTGTGCGGCGAGGAAATGCTGTACCTGCCGCACGGCTTCGGCCTCGTCCGAATTGCCCGTGCCGCCGCGCAGTTCGAGCCAGCCTTCGAAGCAGCGACGCGCGGCCTCGACCGCTTCGCCACGCGGCCAGCCGGTCAGCCCGTGCGCCGTTGCCAGCTCGCCGGCCACCGCAACGAGGCAGAACCGCTTAGCCACGCGTGCAACCTGCGAATGCGAGCCGTCCGGCACCCATTGCCGGACCAGCTCGTCGACGCGCATGCGCAGATGCTCGGCCAGCTCGCCGGCCTGCGACGACGCCCACTCGATGAACGCGGGGCCGGCCGTGCCGTAGTGCATGCCCGCGTGCCGCTCTAGATGCTCGATCAGCGCGGCCGGCGTCGGGAAGCCGTGCAGCTTCTCCACCACGCCCATTTCGCCCACCTCGGCCGGGATCGCGGGCAAGCGCACCTCGATACCGCCTTTCATAGGCTTGTTGCCCTCGGCCATCAGGGCGGACACGCTCTTTTCGCCGTTCGACAGGAACAGCAGCCGCCATGTGAGCACGGGCTTTGCCGAGCCGCTACGCGACGCGCGAGCCTTGCCCGACTCGTTCGCGAGCATGTAAATCACATCGCCGACCAAGCGCGGCTCGACCTGCCCGATTTCATCGAGGATCAGCAGCGCGTCGCTATGCTGCGTGGCCACGGCTTCGAGCGCGTTATCGGTCGCCTTCCAGCTCCGCACGTAGTCCGGCGAGCCAAACACGGATGCGGCGATGACGCCGCCCGTCGACTTGCCTTTCGACGTCGTGCCGAGCAGGTGAAAGCCGCCCGACTGAAGCCCGGAGAAGTGCAGCAACGGACCAGCGAAGGCGGTTGCGACGCAGAACAGCAGCCGGCTATTGCCGACGCAGTAGGCTGCAACCTCCCGTTGCCAGTCGTCCAGCGTGCCGCGCTCTTTGAACTGGCTCTGGATCGGCGTATCGGCCTGATAGATCAACGCCTCTTTGCCGGTGCCGATGACGCGATCGGGCAGCACGAACGCGCCGTGATGCCAGCCGACGCGCGGCACGCAGCGCACGCGCTCGTCCGGCTGCGCCATCTGCACATAGTTCGCGATCTGCGTGCGGGCGATCTGCGTCACGCCAAGCTTCACGCCCATATCGAGCAGCATGCGGCGCAGCTCCGTGCCGTCGCCGGCAAAGAGGCCGGCCGGCACCGCCCACCGTTTCAGGATGCCGTCGCGATCCGTGAATTCGAGCAGGTAGCCCCACTCGCTGTTCATCTCGTTTCGCGTCTCCGCAATCACGTCGATACGCGTGCTGACCCAGTGCGGCGGGAGCGGATCGCCCTGATTGTTGAAGCCGTGAAACCACACGCCCTTGTCGTCGACGACGAACCGCGACTTGCCGTCCTGCGCGCGGGCCGTTTTCGGGCGCTTGGCGGGCTTCGCGACGGCTGGAGCAGCCTTGCCCTTGTCGGCATCCGCCGAGCCGGCCGGTGCGAGCGCAGCACGCACGGCGGCGGCCACCGCATCCGGGCCGAGGTGTGCAGCCAGGTCGTTGAAGTCGGTGCCGGCCGGAGGACGGTTCGAGCCGAAGTCGGGCACGGCGACGATGCCGGCGACGGCCTCGGACGCCGCACGGGCCTTCGTCACGCCCGGATTGCCCTTCGTCGTGTGATCGTCGTCGGCGCACACGACGATGCGGGTGTCCGGATACTGGCCGCGCAGGGTCGTCGCGACCGCGTGCAGGTTGCCGGCGTCGAACGCGACAGCGGCCGGATAGCCCGTCGCGGCCGCGAGCGTCGCGCACGTGGCGTAACCCTCGCCAATCAGCAGCGTGGACGATACTGGACCGCCGATCAGCGAGAAGCAGCCCGCCTTGCGGCCGTTCGGCAGATAGCGTTTCTGGCCGTCCGTGAGGACGAACTCCAGCGTCCACAGCTTGCCGTCCGCGTCACGCGCCGGGATGACGAGGGCGCCGTCGCATGCGGCCGTGCCGATGCACAAGCCGCCGCGATAGACGCGCAGCGCGTCGGCGGGGATGCGCTTGCGAACGAGGTACGGATGATCGGCCGACGCAGGTTCGGCCGCCGACCAGATCGATTCAGCGAGTGCCGACGCGGCTTGCTGTTTCTCGGTCAGTTCGGCCAGCTCGGCCGCTTCGCGGGCCGCGCGATCGGCTTTCTGCCGCTCGCGCTCCGCAGGATCGACCGGCTTCGCTCGATGCGCACGCGGATCGAAGCCACCTTGTTTGGCAAGGTGAAACAGCGTGTTGATGGTGATCTTGCCGCCCTTGAACGACTTCCACACATCGCGCGCGTCCTTGCCGTTGTAGTTCTGCGCGCCTTGGCTCCATTCGTTCCAGAGGGCGAAGCCCTCCTCGCCGAACTCGGCCTTGAGCGCCATCCCCACCTGACTCCACGTGTCGCGGTCGTCGGGCGGAACATAGCCGAGCGCGACTCTCGCCCGCTCGAATTCGGACATGGGTGCGTTACTCATAGGTTCCCACTGGACGCGCGTCGGTCGGCTTCCGATTAGTAGTCCATATCGGGCAAGCAGCCACCCGACGCGCGAAGAATTGAATGATTCGACGATGCCTAGCGGCGCAGCGTCAGCCGGCCGCGCGAGGCACCGACAGAACCGCCCCGCCGGCCGTGACGTCGTTGCTGTAGACGTAGCGGCCGAGCCGCGACTCGCCAAGGGCATCGTTGGCCGCCTCCAGCGCCGCGCCGATCGACGGCAGGGACGCGCGGAACAGGCTCAGCACAAGCCAGTAGTCGTCGTCGGACATGGCTTTGTCGGCCGCCCAATGCAGGCTGTCCAGCAGCTCCATGGCGTCGCTGATGCGCGTGCCGATGCGGTTGCCGTCCGGCCGATTGACCTCGGCCACGAAGTGCGACGCGAGCGGTTGCATGGTTTTCTTGTTCGTCTTTGCCATGGCCGCCCCTCAGTGCGTCGTGCGCGGTTCGCGCGTGACGAGCCCGAGCGCCGCGAACAGGTGCTGTTGCACGCGCCCCATCAGGCCGGCCGCAAACGCTTGCCGGCTGATCGTCACGCGGTGCGCGTCGACGTCGCCTGCGTCCTGCATGGCGGCTTCCATGCCGCGCGCGAACGCGGCGGCTTGATGCGCCGCGTAGTCATGCAGCCGCACGTCGCCTTTCAGGTCGAGCCATGCGTCGGCGCAGATCGCGCCCAGGTCGACGGCGAATTGCAGCTCGATCGGAGCGCCGGTATCGAGTGGCGGTGCGTTGTCGAATCCGTCGACAACCGCGGTTCGGATGCGCCGGTCAGTCATGGCACACCTCCGGCTGCGCGGTACGGCGCATTTCGGCCGAATACCGGCTCGCGACGCTTTGCCCCATGTCGACGAGCGCGCGCTCGTAGGTGCCCTCCGCAAGATGCGAACGGACAGCATCGAACAAGGCTTCGAGCTGGGCGAACTGATGGGCCGCACACACGGCGATCATCGTGACTTCGTTCGGCAGGCGGTATTTAGACATGGCGCACCTCCAGAATCGACGCGAGGAGTTGCCCGACATCGATCGTGCAATCCAGCTCCGCTTCGCCGCGAATCGGCGTGAGGTTCCAGTCGTAGACGGCCGCGTGCATGAAGTCGCCAGACCGGCGACCGCAGACGCTACGCCCCGAGACGGGGCCGCCCAAGATCCGCACGCGCCAATCGTGATCGGGCGTCGGTCGAGCCGATGCCACCTCGACCAGCATGCCGATACGCGAGCGAGCATCGCACTTCGTGACGATCGCCAGATCGCCAATCTTGCAGCGCAGGTCAGCCATGACGCACCTCCGTACGGACGAGCGCGGCGATGGCCGCCAATGCTGCGCCGGTTGCATCGAGCGCGTCTTGATACGTGCTGGCGGTTGCTGCGTCGCGCAGTGCTGCGCGGACGATGGATTGAATGAGGTGGGATTGCTGCCCGGTACGGGCGTGCGTGGACTGGCGCATTGAATGCGACCTCCTTGGACGGGTTGAACCCGCTCCCCACTGCAAATTGGGGTGGGCGGGCAGACGGCAGGGTTTGCAGACCGGCGTCCAAGGGAACCGGCAGGCCGAAGCCTCCCCACCGTCGCCCACCCATTGATCGTAGAGGCGCGCGAAGGCACACGGACGTAAAAAAACCGCACTGCGGCGGTCGTCCGCCTTGGAACTGTCGGGCTGCAAATCCCGGTCGCTGTTGTCTCAGCGACGCGCACAGGATACCGCGCGATGCTGGACGACGCAAATCGCGAGGCCCACGCCGTATATTGCCTAGTGCAAAGCGACTTTGGGCGAGCATCAGGCGGCCTCCCCCTTGAGCACGGCGGTCGCCAGCTTGAGCTGTTCGATATCCAGTCGCGAGCTGCCCTGCGCCAGTGATTGGCCGAGCGCGACACCCCGCAGCAGGGCACTAACTTGCAAGCGGCGCGTCCCGTCCGTGCACTGCGCATCGATGTCGTTGTAAAGCGCACGATAGGCTTTCCGCAGCTGTCGATACTGCCGACGACGATAGTTCGCCGAATCCTGTTCAGCAGCGGCGATCGCCTGGACGAACTTCTCGCACGCGGTGCCAAGTTGCTTTGTCGTCAGATGCGGGGCTTCGAGCGCGAGCGTCGAGGCGAGCGTGACGGCGATCGCTACGAGCTTCCCGGCGTCATCGCCACGATTCCAGAAGCAACCCTCGATGTCATCGAGGATTCCTGCGAGCTTGCGGAGGCGGGCGTCGCGGCAACGCACGAACGCGGCGTCGCGCGCCGTGACGGCCGCGCCCATCGCGCGACCATACGGGCCGCCGCGATCGATCATAAGGGAGGGCGCGCTCATGCTTGCTCCCGCGTCGATTGGCGGGATTCGACCCAGTTCTGGACGTCTTGCGCGCGCCAGCCGACGCTCCTGGCCCCTAACTGGACCGGCGCTGGAAACTTGCCTTCACGAATCCAGCGATACAGCGTCGTTTTCTTGACGCCGACGCAATCCAGCACACCAATAAGTCGAAGAATCTTAAGAGCCATTTTCTGTTCAGAAATGGCCTGTTCCGCAAGAAGGAGGAAAGCGGCGGCAATAAACCACGCCGTACTATCAAAGTACGGGCACAATGAAGTTCGGGGGAGACGCGCAAAGTAACTTTGCAAAGTTACTTTGCACGGCGCGCCGCGCGCGGTATCATTCGTCCTAACAAGAGCTATGCGTTTCCTAGGCGCGGTGGCTCTTGTGGTTCCTCCAATTATGGAACAGGCAGCCAAGCCAAAAATCGCCGGCGGGATGTGTTGGTAGCACACCCCCGGCACCCTCTCGTCAGCGCGACGAAATATGCTCAACGATTGAGCATTCCCCGCCTTTTTCATTGCATCGCCCACAGATTCCTAGAACCGTGTTCGATTAGGTGCTAACAAGTACCGCAATTATATCGAAAGGTCTGCCCCCACAAAAGATTTGTCTCGGATTATCTAAGACCGTAATACGTGGTGTCACTGTTCGACTACAAGCGGTCTGTCGTGATTGTGGACCACGTATTCGCTTTAGTCCTGATTGCGATCATTTAGCTCGACATATACGGGAGTGATCACATAGCTTCAAAAAGTGCCATTCGTGGCCGGCAGCTATGTCACTCCTGTCGCACGGGCCGCAAGCGCGCGGCCCGCGTATCCGGCGCTTACAGCATCGCCCCAAGTCTGCGGAACCACCCCTCAACCTCTCGTGCGGGATCCCTTTCGGCCAGCCGCTCCGCAGTCATCATGGGAAATGCCTTATCCGCGAGGCGTAGCTTTGCTTTTTCATCGCCCATAACCCCATCGTACTGTTGCTTCGCAGAGAAGGCTTCAGCGAAAATCTTCGGGACAGACTTCCCGTCGGCGCCGGGCTGATCGACGACGACAATCTCGACGCCAAAAGCATCCTTGATCGCGTCCGCATGCAGATAGCATTCGATCTCGTGCTTGTTCGTTTGCACGGCCCAGGAGCCATCCGTGCGCAGGTTTACCTCAGCGACAGATTCCGCATACTTGGCCACGTCGCTGTCGTAGATATGGACCTCGGGACGATTGAGCGACCGGAGATAATGTTGTGTGACCCAATGCTTGAGCGTTGAGCCACCGAGCAATACGAAGGCAACTCGGTCATCCGAAGCTAGGTTCGGCAGGGTTGGGTCGGTCGAATGTAACGCCCGACTGAGAGATTTAAAGGCGGCCACGTCTGTCGGTCCTTCGACGCAAAGTAGGACTTTGACACGACTATCCGGCACGACACCGAGCGTTTCAGCCACCTGCCCGAATACGTCTGCGCCCTCCAGGATCACGGGTTGAAGAGCCGCGTCTCGCGTTACAAACCTGATACTGGCGGTAGGCAGATCCGACGCGAAGCCGGGGCTGTGCGTCGTGAGCAAAACCTGACATCCGGGCTCCAAAGCCAACGTCTTGAATGACTCTATAAGGATGCGTTGGTTGTTCGGGTGCTGCGCCGTCTCGGGCTCCTCGATCGCGTAAATGATGCTCCTGCTGGTGCCGGCCTTCAACCTGCGCTCCGCTTCCGCCTTGAAAAAGGCAACCAAGACAAGGCGACGGACGCCGCTGCCGCGCTTGTTTAGCGGAATACCGTCGTCGGTGTCCATGCCGACCGAAAACAACCCGGTCCACTTGGCTGCAGTCGGTGGCATGAATTGCGGCGTCAGCTCCTTGGCAAGGTTGGGGTCGATCGTCTTCAAAGCTTCGTGAGTGATCTTCGCAATTAACTCGGCTTTCTCGCGAACCTTTTCCTGAATCCGGTTGATGTCGTCCTGCACTTCGGCGATGGCGGCTGCCACTGCTGCCCTCATTGGATTTTGTACCTCCCCGTCAGAATCGCGGCTGCTCCGATCGCTCTGAAACAGCGCATACATCGGCAAGTAGTTTTCGAGCTGATCCCAGATCCGCTTGCTATCCTCCTTCGGCTTGGTGACAGGAAGAGCCACTTCCTGCAGTTCGAGGTCTTTCGCCGCCGCCCACAAGGCCCGCCGCATACCTGGATTCCCTTTAAGCGCGGCATCGAGCTTCTGGTCTTTTACAAGCTTTTGAAGATCCTTTTCCTTCAGATCAAGAAGGTCTGCAACCCCGGTTGCCGTCGGGTGATTCGCAAGGATATACACTTCGGCGGACGGCGTCTTCTTGCTGCAATCGAATACCTTTTGGATCTTCAGGGTGCCCCTGGCAGAGAGAAGGTATTCTGCTGCTAGAGTCGTCTCTGCCCCTGCGTCGAGGCTCAACTGGGATGGCAAATCAGAAAATTCGCAGGTGATAGAAACCAGGGGGGCGCCGCTGTAGATGTTCGCGTCACCCTGTTCTATCTTGACAGTTTCGTTGTTGAAGAAGATCTCCAGCGCCTCGAGGACCGAGGACTTTCCTATGTCATTTTTCCCAACAAAAGTCGTCAGGTCCGCCATAGATACCGTGGTCTCTTCACGGTAGCAACGGAAGTTTTTTATCGAAACAGATTCCAGTCTCATCTCGCCCTCCTTATTTGTAGCCCGACAGTTCGAGCCGTCAAATATTACTCTGAGGTGGACGGCGGACCTCTGAGCGCAGCGAACAGAGTCTTGGCCGACGGTTGCCGGCAAAAAACACGCCTTCGCGGCCCAGTTCGAGGAGTGGTCACGTGGGATCCGAGAGCGGCGCGTAACGAGCATCCATATTCAATGCCGTATATTCCACAGCCGTGGATAACCACTTCGACAACGGGTTATCAGATAACGCATGGAACGGCTGGAGTTGCGGTCACGCAGAGGTGGGGGGAATTACAATGCAGCTCATAACGCCGCCCGAACAGGATCATTCAAACACTACATGGCGATCGCGGAGTGGGCGCACCAAGACCTCAATCGACAAACGAAAGTCCTGGTGGCGCCAACGCTCAAGTTCGTGCGGTCGACGTCGTAGGTATCGTCTATAGCAACCGGAACCACCGAACGCCCGCATCAAGCCAACGCTATGAGCCACTTTGACGAGCTACCGCGTCGTGACGGTAATCACGAGATCGAAGACGAGGCGATTGCCGCCTTCCAGATGCGGCTCACCGATAGTGGCGCTTTCATCCTTCAGGCGCAGGACCGCAAGGACTACGGAACGGACTGTCAGATCGAGGTGGTGGCTGATGGGCATGCCACCAACGCCCGGGTACACGTCCAGCTAAAGGGCACTGAGAGTGCGTTGAACGCTGACGGCTCGCTCAGTGTCGAAGTTCGCCGCACGAACCTCAACTATCTGCTTATGCAGCCCTACAGCGTTTACGTTGCCTATCACGCACCGACAGGTTCCTTACGCATTCGCACGGCAGAAAGTGTTGCCCGTCAATATGAGCATAGCGGGAAAAACTGGACCGACCAGCGGTCGCTGACTGTCTCTTTCGTTGAGGAGCTGTCGATTGAGCGCCTTGGCCGGCTCGCGGCTCTCGCCCGTGCCGGGGCAAAGTCATCACGCGATCGGCGCGTAGGCCAAGTCGGGGTGGCCGCCGCCGACCTATCCAATCACGTTCTGGGGTCGCCGCGTGATATTCACGTTCCCCAGGAGACGGCCCTGGCGCGCGAGCTTCTCGTACAACTCTACGAGAAGAACGCCGACGAGGAGATTAGCGCCGGCTTCGCCAAGTTCGCGGCCGTTTTCGGCGTTGGCAGTGACGAAATGGGCGTTTGCTACATGGCCGAAATCAACCTCGGCATGGATGGCATGAGCCGGCACCCAGAGAGAATCGAGGAAGCCATCAGTTTTTTTCGGATCAGGCTTGCAGATGATCGTTATCAAATCGGCGACCTGCACTACACGATCGGAAACGCCTTCCATGCTCTCGGTAACGAGCAAGAAGCAAAGCGGGCTTTCGAAGCCGCGCTCGCCGATCCTGCGCTCGCTGCCACTTCCGAACTAGCAGCTCAGATCCACAAAAACCTCGGCTCCAGTTGCGCCGTGCTTGGCGACGATGGGCAGGCGGTGGCTCACTACCGCGAAGCTTTGCGGTTGAATCCCGATCTTGCGGAGGCCCACAACTCCCTGGGCACCCACTACGTTCGTTTGGGCAAGTACGAGGACGCTTTGCGTCATCTCGACCGAGTCGTCTTCTCGGATCAAAAGCAGGGCAGGACTTCTGCGGTCGTCGGCTGGCGCGCCAACGTTCTTTTCAATCTCGGCGACGGCCGTGCTGCGTTTCGCGAGATCAACGGCCTGGTAGCTCAGGCTGACCGCTTCCGTTGGATTTGGCCGTGGTGTTCCCGTCTGGTCACGGCCTTCGGACGCGCGAATGTGGACAACGCCCGTCAGGCTTTGCCCTTCTGGCAACGCTACGTGAGGGCGAACCCTGAGGATCCCGCCGGAAATTGGGAACTTCTCATGACAACGTTCTATCTGCGCGGCCGAGGAGAGGATGTCTCGAAAACCTATAGTGAATTCCGCGAGGAATTCGATAGGCACATCGCCCACATCGACCCCGACGATGCCGCGCTGCCTTGGGATCGTCTGGGCCACTGGGCGCAGGACGACCAGGACTGGGCGGAGGCGGAGCGCTGCTTTCGCAAGGCGTATGAATTGGCGGGCGGCGAATACGGCTATTGCATGGCGATTGCCCTCATGGAATTGGGGCGGTTCGATGAGAGCGTGCCGCTCCTGCTGGAACAGGCTCAGACCATTCAACCGGATGCCAAGAGCTGGTTTCAGCTGGCTGCAGCTTACGCCTCCCTTAGCAGGTGGTCAGAGGCGATTGACGCCTACGAGAGGACGCTTGGGCTCGACCCAGACGATGCCGTGGCGATGTTCGACCTTGGCGGTGCCCACTGGAATAGTGGTGATGCAGCGACGGCGCTGGACATTTGGACGGCTGCGATAGAACGTTTCCCTAACCATGAACTCAGCGCCAAGCTTAAGCGCGATTTCCCGTCGTTGTTTAGTGATCCGGATACCGACCAACCCGCCGATGGCACTCGGTAGAGGTTCGGGTCTGTCCCAGCGACCGACCGGAAGGCAATCGGCCTCCAATCAAATGCGCCCGTCCAAAACCGATCCCTTTCGGACAACCCCTTTCCGCCCTGTCCAAAAATAAGGGTTGAAGTATTTTGGACAGGCGTCTATATTCGGACATCTATTTCGTACAGATTGAGTGCCCGATATGTCCCGAACCTTCGCTTATGCCCGCGTCAGCACGTCCGACCAGACCACCGCGAACCAGTTACGCGAGATCGAGGCGGCCGGCTTCTCCGTCGACAAGCGCCGCGTCGTATCGGAAAGCATCTCAGGGAGCGTGAGCGCCGATCAGCGGCCGGGCTTCGAAAAGTTACTTGACCGGATGGAAGAAGGCGATGTGCTGATCGTGACGAAGCTCGATCGGCTCGGCCGCAATGCAATGGACGTGCGGGCCACGGTCGAGGGTTTGGCCGAGCGCGGTATCCGGGTTCATTGTCTCGCCTTGGGCGGCGTCGATCTGACGAGTGCGGCCGGCCGGATGACGATGCAGGTGTTGAACGCGGTGGCCGAGTTCGAACGCGATCTGCTGATCGAACGAACGCATGCCGGCATCGCTCGCGCTAAGGCAGAAGGCAAGACGATGGGACGGCCGTCCGCCCTGTCGGACCAACAGCGGGCGGAGGTGCTGCGCGAGCTGGATGCGGGGGCGAGCGTGGCCGCGCTCGCCCGACAATTCGGCACGAGCCGCCAGACAATCATGCGGGTACGCGACGCGGCGTAACGCCTCTCCTACCAAATTCACTTTTCACGGGCCGCAAGGCCCGTTTCTGTTTCTGCGCGCGGAGGAGTGGCGGCACGGGAGATTCTTTGCGCGCAGCGTCCCAGACGGCGGGCCAATTCCCGAGCTGGTCGACGTGGCTCGATGCATTCGACGCTTATCTCCAAACTTATCTCCAGAAAAATAGGTGTGTTGGAGATACACTTGGAGATAACCAAAGCCCCGCCAGATAAGGCAGACAGGCCGAGTTGAGCCGTTATCTCCAACTCTCCAGAAAATTTCGCATCTGGCGAGGCAAGAATGGACCTTGATCTCTTCGTATAGTGGCTGCGCCGGCAGCGCGGGGGCAACTCCGGGGGCAACTCCACAACACCCTCCAAGCAATCCCCTTACAGCACGGGCCTTACAGCGAATAATTTCATTCCGGCCCTGGCACCAGTCTTTCGCAGCGTCGTGCGCTGCGTCTGTCGACACCCGCGCAAGCTCGCCGCTTCGCGGGTTTTTTGTTGGTGCCGCGCGTTCCGCAGCGCATCGGCTAACCGGCGGCGGCCAGCCGCCCGGTGCGCTCAGACCATCAGCTCGCGGACGAAGTCCAGAAACACCCTCACCTTCGCCGAAACGAGATTCGACGCATGGTGATACGCGTAAAGCGGGAAAGTCTCGTCCGCCCACTCGGGCAACAACTGCACCAACCTTCCATCGGCCAGGACGTCCCGCGCATAGAGTTCGAGCAGTTGCGCAATGCCGACGCCGCCCAGGCACGCGCCGAGCAGTCCGCCCGTATCGTTCACCGTCAGCCTGCCGGCGGCGTCGACCGGCACGACTTCGTTGCCGCGATGAAACTCCCATTCATACGGCCGCCCGGTCACCGGATCGCGGATCAGCACGCACCGGTGACCGTCAGCGAGATCCCGCGGGTGCAGCGGTTCGCCATGACGCGCGATGTAGGCCGCCGACGCGCACGTCAGCACGCGCGTCTCGAGCAGCAATCGCGCGCGATATGACGACGGCTCCGGGATGCCGAAGCGCACGGCCACGTCGAAGCCGTCCGCGACGAGGTCGCCCATCCGGTCGCGCACACTGATCTCGACCGACAGCTCCGGATAACGATCGAGAAATTCCGCCATCCGCGGCGCCAGCACGTAGTGGCCGAACGTGCCGTCCACGTTGACCCGCAGCCGCCCTCTCACGCGCGCCTTCGACTGGCCGGCGTCGAGCGCCGCCTCCTCAATGCCGGCCAGCAGCGGCGCGACCGTCTCGTAGAAGCGCCGCCCTTCGTCGGTCAGCGTGATCGCACGCGCCGTCCGGTTGAAGATCCGGATCCCGACGCGCTCCTCCAGCCGCGCCACCGCACGGCTCACCGCCGGCTGCGTCAACCCCATCGCCTCGCCCGCCCGCGCGAAGGTACCCGCCTCGATCACCGCGGAGAGCACGCCGATACCGCTGAGCAATCTGCTGTCGAATCCCATGAGACATACTTTCAGTCATTCATTGACTGATCATTATTCATTATTTTTATTTATCGAGGAAGCCTACAGTGGTCCTGTCGCCGGATCGAACGGCACTCATCCACTCGACAGGAGCAGAACATGAGCACATCGGACCAGGTCGCCATCGTCACAGGTTCGTCGCGCGGCATCGGCGCGGAAATCGCGCGCCAACTCGCCCGGGACGGCTTCCGGGTCGTCGTCGACTATGCCGGGAGCGCCGGCCCGGCCCGCGAAGTGGTCGACGCGATCATCGCCGACGACGGTCAGGCGATCGCCGTGCAGGCGAACGTCGCCGATCCGGCCGCCGTCACCGCGCTGTTCGACGCGGCCCGCGATGCCTTCGGCGGGATCGACGTGGTGGTGAACTCAGCGGGCGTGATGAAGCTCGCGGCGATCGCCGAGTTCGACGACGCGGTGTTCGACGACACGTTCGCGATCAACGTGAAGGGCACGTTCAACGTATGCCGCGCGGCAGCGCAGCGCGTGCGCGACGGCGGCCGGATCGTCAACCTGTCGACCAGCGTGATCGGGATGCGCATGCCGACCTACGGGCTGTACGTCGCGAGCAAGGCGGCGGTCGAAAGCATGACGCAGGTGCTCGCCCAGGAAATGCGCGGGCGCGGCATCCGCGTGAACGCCGTCGCGCCGGGACCGGTCGCGACCGAGTTGTTCCTGCAGGGCAAGAGCCCCGAACTTATCGATCGGCTCGCGAAGCTGAACCCGCTCGAGCGGCTCGGCCAGCCCGACGACATCGCGCGCGTCGTCGCGTTCCTCGCCGGCCCGGACGGCGCGTGGATCAACGGCCAGATCCTGCGCGCCAACGGCGGCATGTGCTGACGGACCGCTCGCCGCCCCCTCATCTTTCCGCCAGGAGATTGCTCATGAAGGAAGTCGTCCTCGTCACCGGCGCGTCCAGCGGCTTCGGCTTGCTGACGGCCCAGGCGCTCGCCCGCGCCGGTCACACGGTCTACGCCTCGATGCGCGAGAGCGCCGGGCGCAATGCACCGCGCGTCGCCGCCGTCGCCGCCTATGCGCAACAACACGGCGTCGATCTGCGCAGCGTCGAACTCGACGTCGGCGACGACGCATCGGTCGACGCCGCCATCGATCGCGTGATCGCCGACAACGGCCGCCTGGACATCGTCGTCCACAACGCCGGTCACATGGTGTTCGGGCCGGCCGAAGCGTTCACGCCCGAACAGCTGGCGCAGCTCTACGACGTCAACGTCGTGTCGACCCAGCGCGTGAACCGCGCGGCGCTGCCGCACCTACGCCGCCAGCGCCGTGGCCTGCTCGTGTGGGTGTCGTCCTCGTCGGCGCGCGGCGGCACCCCGCCGTTCCTCGCGCCCTACTTCGCCGCGAAAGCCGCGATGGACTCGCTCGCGGTGTCCTACGCGGCCGAGCTCGCCCGCTGGGGCATCGAAACGTCGATCGTCGTGCCGGGCGCGTTCACCCGGGGCACGAATCACTTCCTCCATGCGGGCAAGCCGGCCGATACCGTCGTGCAGGCCGCCTACGACGGCGGGCCGTACGCGGGTGTCGCCGATCAGGCGTTGAAGGGCCTCGCCGCGCTCGAACCGGCCGACGCCGACGCCGACGCCGTCGCCACGGCCATTGCCGAACTCGTCGCGGCGCCGGCCGGCAAGCGCCCCTACCGCGTGTTCGTCGACCCGTCGCAGGACGGCGCCGAGGAAGTGTTCCGCGTCGGCGATCGCATCCGCCGCGAGATGTTCAGGAACATCGGGCTCGCCGATCTGCTCGCGCCGCGCGTCGGCGGCTGATCCTTCGCGCGCCGGGCCGGCCGGCACCGTGCTGCTGGCGCGCGCGACACGCCGTACGCGTACGCGCGCAACATGGTCGGCATGGAGCGCGAAGTGCGCGCGCGGCTGCGCGCCGCGTCGATCTTGCCGAGCAGCCACTGCATGCCGGCCAGATGCCGCCGGTCGTGGCGGCACAGGTAGTGGACGAGCCCGCGCACGGTCAGCGAACCGCAGCCGTCGAACTCGCCGTACGCTCGAACTGAACGAACGGGCGCCGCGCGGCGTTCCGGCAGCTTACCGACGCATGCGCGTTCATGCCGTCCCTGCGCCGCCGCTTGGTAGAATGCGCGCGCTATGGACCTCGAAAGCATTCTCTACACGCAGGGCTTCGGCTCGCGCCGCCAGTGCCGCGGCCTGATCGAATCGGGCCGCGTCACCGTCGCGGGCGCGAGCGCGACCGACCCGGACGCAGCCTTCGACACGGACGGCCTCGTGTTCACGCTCGACGGCACCGCGTGGCCGTATCACGCGCGCGCCTATCTCGCGCTGAACAAGCCGGCCGGCTACGAATGCTCGCGCGACCCGCAACACCACGCGAGCGTGTTCAGCCTGCTGCCCGCGCCGCTCCTCGCGCGCGGCGTGCAGTGCGTCGGCCGCCTCGACCAGGACACGACCGGCCTGCTGCTGCTGTCCGACGACGGCCAGTTCGTGCATGCGTACACGTCGCCGAAGCGCAAGGTGCCGAAGACCTACGTCGCGACCGTGCGTCATCCGCTCGACGAAACCCAGTTGAACGCGCTGCGCAGCGGCGTCCAACTGCACGGCGAGCCGAAGCCGATCGCGGCAGTCGCGGCGGTCGCACGCGATACCCACACGCTCGCGCTGACCGTCCTCGAAGGCAAATACCATCAGGTCAAGCGGATGGTGGCGGCCGCCAGCAACCGCGTCGAGGCGCTGCACCGCGAGCGTATCGGCGGTTTCGCGCTGCCGGCCGGGCTGGCGCCCGGTAGCTGGTGCTGGCTCGCAGAGGCTGAGCTGGCAGCGCTGCGCAATCCGGTCGAAACCCTGTAAGGGAAAATCCGCACGACCGTTCGACGCCGCTGCGCATCGCGGCCGCCCGATCCCCCGCTATACTCAAATCACAAGCTGTCCGAGCAGCGAAGCAGGGGAGACATCATGGGCGTCAACCACTCTTTCGAACTGTCGTACGTGATGATCGCGTTCGCAATCATCGGTGTCGTGGCAATCGGCGCGCTGCTGGCCGCGATGCATCTGAAGCACCGCTATCACCCGAACCTGATCGGCGCGCTGATCGGCGCGTTGCTGTGCTTCCTGTTGATCGAGGCGCTACCGGCCCTCACCTGACGCGCGACGCTGCGCCAGCGTTTGAAGGAATTCGTCTACGGTCGGATAGCGCAGCGTCACGCACAATTCGGCCTTGAGGCGGGCATTGGACAGGCGCCGCGACTCGCGCATGAACGACAACAGCGTCGGCTCGAGCCGGCCTTCGGCGTCCGCGCGGCTGATGCGTGGCGGCGGCGGCAGGCCGAACGCCTGCGCGACCCGGTCGAAGTACTCTCCCATCCGCAGTTCGCTGTCGTCCGACGCGTGCACCGCGCGCGCCGGCCGGCCGCGCACGGCCGCACGCCGCAGGATCGCGGCGAGATCGTCCGCGTGGATGTGGTTCGTATAGACGTCGTCGGCCGGCAGCAGCGCCGGCGTGCCGCGCTCGAGCCGCGCGAGCGGCAAGCGGTTCGCCGCGTAGATGCCCGGGATGCGCACGATGCGGGCGGACACCACGCCGCGCACCGTCGCCGCCCGCAGCTGACGCTCGGCCGACACGCGCCGGAACGCGCGCGGATTCGCGGGCCGCAGCGGCTGCGTCTCGTCGATCCGCGCGCCGCCGCAATCGCCGTATACGCCGGTCGTGCTGGCATAGACGAGCGTGGGCGCGCGAAGGGCCTCGGGTACAATACGCGCTGCCCGCGGCGCCACGCCGGCCTGTCGGGTCGCGGCGCGCAGCGTGCGCAGCCGGCCGACCGACGCTACCGCCGGCGCGTGCAGCTGCCGCGCGGGCATGGACAATGCGGCGATCAGCGCGCGAGTGCGCCGGTCGTCGCGACCGTCGGATTGCGGCGGCGCGAGATGCAGGATCGTGCGCGCGACTCGCGCGATGCGCTCGAGCGTGGCCCGCTGGTCGAGGTTGCCGACGATCGGCGTCACGCCTGCCGCACGCAATGCGTCGCGGCGGTCCGGATGGCTCGTCAGTGCGACGATGCGCAGGTCGCGGCGCGCGGCGCGCCATTGCGCGACGCACCGCAGCCCGACGTCGCCGCAGCCGACGATCAAGGCGCGCGGCCGGCGCAGGATTCGAGTCGCGATCATGTTGGTTGCGAAATGAGTAGCCACCGTTGCGCGGCGCACAACGGTTTTGCATTGTAGCTGCCGTGCGCGACATGCACGGTTTCCCCATTTTGTTCTATTCGGTTCTATGGCATTCAACGTTACTCTCAAGCAAAGCGGCCGGCAGTTCCAGGTCGAGTCGGACGAAACCGTGCTGGCGGCGGCGCTGCGCCAGAACGTCCACCTGCCGTACGGCTGCAAGAACGGCGCATGCGGCTCCTGCAAGGGGCAGATCGTGTCGGGCCAGATCGAACAGGGCCCGCACGCAGCATCGGCGCTGTCCAGCGACGAACGCACGCGCGGCCTCGCGCTGCTGTGCTGCTCGAAGGCGCAATGCGACCTCGAGATCGACGTGCGTGAAATCGCCGGCGTCGACGGCGTGCAGGTCAAGAAGCTGCCGTGCCGGGTCGCCGCGCTCGAGCGCCGCGGCGACGACGTGATGATCGTGAAGCTGCAGTTGCCGGCGAACGAACGCCTGCAATACCTGGCCGGCCAGTACGTCGAATTCATCCTGAAGGACGGCTCGCGCCGCAGCTACTCGATGGCGAACGCGCCGCACGAGGAAGGCCCAATCGAGCTGCACATCCGTCACATGCCGGGCGGCAAGTTCACCGATCACGTGTTCGGCGCGATGAAGGAACGCGACATCCTGCGCTTCGAAGGCCCGCTCGGTACGTTCTTCCTGCGCGAGGATTCCGACAAGCCGATCGTGCTGCTCGCGTCGGGCACCGGCTTCGCGCCGATCAAGGCGATCATCGAGCACGTGAAGCACGCGGGCATCACGCGCCCGATGACGCTCTACTGGGGCGCGCGCCGCAAGCAGGACATCTATCTCGGCGAACTCGCCGAGCAATGGGCGCGCGAGATCCCGAACTTCAAGTACGTGCCGGTGCTGTCCGAACCGGAAGACGCCGACCAGTGGACCGGCCGCACCGGCTTCGTCCACCGCGCGGTGATCGAGGATCTGCCCGACCTGTCCGGCTACCAGGTGTACGCATGCGGCGCGCCGGTGATGGTCGAATCGGCGCAGCGCGACTTCACGCAACACCACGCGCTGCCGGCCGACGAGTTCTACGCCGACTCGTTCACGAGCGCCGCCGATCTCGTGAATCCGGTCTGAGCGCCGGGCGCACGCGCGCCCCGCTGCGCGCCGCCGTGTCACATCCGTGGCATCGCGGCGGTTTACAGTGGGGCGCGGGATGCCTTATGCTTGCGCACATGAACCGCTTCCTGTCCGCTCTCCGACGTCGCCGCTCGCCGCTCCTCCCGGATGCCGCCGGCTCGTCACGGACTCGCGCGTAACCCACCTCCGCTTCACCGGTTACGCACAAGCTGTTCGATCCACCAGCCACGGCCTTCCGTGGCTTTTTTATTGCCCGTTTCCCTTTCAACGCCCGCTGGAGTCTGTTGCCATGCCCCTGAACGATTACCCGATCGACTCGCTGATGTACATCACGAACCGCCCCGACATCGTGTTTACGCACGGCAAGGGCTCGTGGCTCTACGATCACACGGGCAAGCGCTATCTGGACTTCATCCAGGGTTGGGCGGTCAACAGCCTCGGTCACTGCAACGACGGCATCGTCGAAGCGCTGAAGACGCAGGCCGAGAAGCTGCTGAACCCGTCGCCGGCGTTCTACAACGAACCGATGGCGAAGCTCGCGGGCCTGCTCACGCAGCACAGCGTGTTCGACAAGGTGTTCTTCACCAACAGCGGCGCGGAAGCGAACGAAGGCGCGATCAAGCTCGCGCGCAAATGGGGCCGCAAGTTCAGGAACGGCGCATACGAGATCATCACGTTCGACCACAGCTTCCACGGCCGCACGCTCGCGACGATGTCCGCGAGCGGCAAGCCGGGCTGGGACACGATCTACGCACCGCAGGTGCCGGGCTTCCCGAAGGCCGAGCTGAACAACATCGAGTCGGTCGAGAAGCTGATCACCGACAAGACCGTCGCCGTGATGCTCGAGCCGATCCAGGGCGAAGGCGGCGTGATCCCCGCGACGCGTGAATTCATGCAGGCGCTGCGCGCGCTGACGCGGCAGCACAACCTGCTGCTGATCGTCGATGAAGTGCAAAGCGGCTGCGGCCGCGCCGGCACGTTGTTCGCGTACGAGCTGTCGGGCATCGAGCCGGACATCATGACGCTCGCGAAGGGCATCGGCGGCGGTGTACCGCTCGGCGCGCTGCTGTCGAAGGCCGACGTCGCGGTGTTCGAGGCCGGCGACCAGGGCGGCACCTACAACGGCAACCCGCTGATGACGGCGGCCGGCTATTCGGTGATCTCGCAACTCGTTGCGCCCGGCTTCCTCGAAGGCGTGCGTGCGCGCGGCGAATACCTGAAGCGCAAGCTGCTCGAGCTGTCGGAGGAGCGCGGCTTCGAGGGCGAACGCGGCGAAGGCATGCTGCGCGCGCTGCTGCTCGGCAAGGACATCGGCCCGCAGATCGTCGAGAAAGCACGCGACATGCAGCCCGACGGCCTGCTGCTGAACGCCGCGCGTCCGAACCTGCTGCGCTTCATGCCGGCGCTGAACGTCACGACCGAAGAAATCGACCAGATGATGGCGATGCTGCGGTCGATTCTCGACACGCTCTAAGGAGACCGCCGCGATGGATGCCGCCGCCGATGTCGTCACCATCCGTCCGTTCGAACGCGCCGACACCGCAGCGGTCCTCGCCGTCTGGCGCGACGCGTTCCCGAACTACAGCGCGGCCGGCGCGCCGCCGCATCGCGATCCGCTGCGATCGATCGAGCTGAAGTTCGCGACGCAGCCGGAGCTGTTCTTCGTCGCGATCTGCGGCGGCCGGCTGGTCGGCACGCTGATGGCGGGCTTCGACGGACATCGCGGCTGGCTCTACTCGTTCGGCGTGGCGAACGACGCGCGACGGCTCGGCATCGGCCGCGCGTTGCTCGATCATGCCGAGCGCGCACTCGCCACGCTCGGCTGCCTGAAGATCAATCTCCAGGTGCTGCCGGGCAACGACGATGCATGCCGCTTCTATGCGGCGCTCGGCTATCGCGTCGAGGAGCGCATCACCTTCGGCAAGGCGCTGCCGGCTGCCTGACGGCACCGGCGCGCCGGCGCATGCCGGCGTCAGTGCGTGATCGGCCCGGCGCCCGGCAGCGGGTTGCCGAGTGCGTCGGTCGGCACGGCCTGCTGCTCGAACGCCGCGAAATACGCGGCCCATTGCGACTCGCTCACGCACACGAACAGCGCGCCGTCCTGCCACACGTCGTTGTGATCGTTGTGGTCGTCGCCGGCGCGATGCAGGTAGTTCGAGCCCGTCGAGCCCTGGTTCATGTGCGTGTCGTGAATCCCGTTGCCTTCCGAATACGTGCGGCCGAACACGACCACGTCGAGCCCTTGCGACTGCGCCGCGTTCACGAGCCGCAGCAGCGACGGAATCGGCTCCGCGTGCTCGGTGCCGTCCATCACCGCGCTCGCGCGCCAGGTGCCCGTTTCGTTCAGGATGTCGCTGCGCAGATAGTCGAGCGCCGGCAGCGCGCTCTGCCCGGTGAGATCGGTATAGCCTTCGGCCGCCGCCGCGAGCGTCGCCGTGAGCGGATGGTGGAAATCGTAGACGAGCTTGTAGTTCAGCAAGTCGTCCGCGTCGTTGGTGCCGACGTTGATCGCGACGTCCCAGTCGCCGCCCGGCAATGCGAGCGTCAGGTGGACGTGATACTGGATCTCGCCGCCATGCGGCGAGCCCTTGAGCCGCGCCACCGACGTCACCTTGGCCTTCACGAAACCGTAGTCCAGACTCATGCGTGCTCTCCGTGTCCTGATGGATCGACCATGCTACGCAATCCGCGTGTCGGTTTGCGCAGCGCCGCCTGCCGGCGTTCGCCTGCCCGGCTTGCGCCCTGTCGAGACAATGGAGTCGCATCGGCGCGCACAGTTCGCCGCGCGGCGCGCCGCATGAAAAAAGGCTGCCACGGTATCCCGTGACAGCCT
Organism: Burkholderia sp. B10; assembly: GCF_004368385.1. Lineage (NCBI taxonomy): Bacteria > Pseudomonadati > Pseudomonadota > Betaproteobacteria > Burkholderiales > Burkholderiaceae > Burkholderia > Burkholderia sp. B10. The sequence goes on from NZ_PQMX01000010.1 coordinate 54,928, forward strand.
TTCGAAAGCACCCGGCGACACGCCGGCATGCGCCGGCGCCTCGCCGCGGCGTTCATTCGCCCAGATACGCGGCGCGCACCTTCGGGTCGTCGAGCATCTGCTTCGCGTCGCCTTCCATCGTCACCGTGCCGGAATCCATCACGTAGCCACGGTCGGCGGCCTGCAGCGCGAGGCGTGCGTTCTGCTCGACCAGCAGCACCGTGATCCCTTCCTTCGAGATCTCGCGCACCACTTCGAAGATCTTCTCGACCATGATCGGCGACAGACCCATCGACGGCTCGTCGAGCAGCAGCAGCTTCGGCTTCGACAGGATCGCGCGCGACATCGCGAGCATCTGCTGCTCGCCGCCCGACAGCGTGCCGGCGAGCTGCGTCGCACGCTCCTTCAGACGCGGGAAGAAGCCGAACATGCGGTCGACGTCCTTCTTGATCTGGTCCTTGTCGTTGCGCAGATAGGCGCCCATCTGCATGTTCTCGATGATCGACATCCGCGCGAAGATCCCGCGGCCTTCCGGCACCATCGCGAGGCCGCGCTTGAGCAGCTCGTGCGGCGGAATGCCCTTGATCGACTTGCCCTCGTACTCGATGTCGCCCGCCGAGTACGGCTTCAGGCCGGTGATCGCCTTCATCGTCGTGGTCTTGCCTGCGCCGTTCGCGCCGATCAGCGTCACGAGCTCGCCCTGGCGAACTTCCATGTCAACGCCCTTGACGGCCTGGATGCCGCCGTAGTTGACCTGCAAGCCCTTGATTTTCAACATTGCCGCTGCCATCAGTGCACCCCTGCGCCGAGATATGCCTCAATCACCTTCGGATCCTTCTGCACGTCCTGCGGCAGACCCTCGGCGATCACCTTGCCGTAATCGAGCACCGTCATCCGGTTGCACAGACCCATCACGAGCTTCACGTCGTGCTCGATCAGCAGGATCGTGCGGCCGTCCGAGCGGATCTTGTCGAGCAGGCGCGTGAGTTCGACCTTCTCGGTCGCGTTCATCCCGGCCGCCGGCTCGTCGAGCGCGAGCAGCTTCGGATCGGTCGCGAGCGCACGGGCGATCTCGAGACGGCGCTGGTGGCCGTACGACAGGTTGCGCGACGTGTAGTCCGCGTACTGCAGCACGCCCACGTAATCGAGCAGCTCGATCGCGCGCTCCTTGATCTCGCGCTCTTCCTGGCGCTCGGCCGGCGTCTGGAACACTGCGCCGAGCAGGCCGTGCTTGGTGCGCACGTGGCGGCCCACCATCACGTTCTCGAGCGCCGTCATCCCGCCGAACAGGCGAATGTTCTGGAACGTACGGGCGATGCCGGCCTTCGCGACCTGGTGCACGGCCGTCGGCGTGTAGTTCTGGCCGTCCAGCTTGAAGTCGCCGGAGTCCGGCGTGTAGAGGCCGGTGATCACGTTGAAGAACGTGGTCTTGCCGGCGCCGTTCGGGCCGATCAGCCCGTAGATCTCGCCTTCCCTGATCTGGAGGCCGACGTCGGACAGCGCCTGCAGGCCGCCGAAGCGCTTGTTCACGCCCTGGACGGACAATCGGATTTGCTTGTCGCTCATGTGTGATATCCCCTTGTCCGTTGGTTAAGCGCGCACCGGCTTCTTGCTGTTGCGCTTCGCCAGTTTCGCGATCTTGTCCTCATGCTTCGGCGCCGGCCACAGGCCTTCGGAGCGATACAGCATGATGACGACCATCGCGAGGCCGTACAGCGCCTGACGGATCACTTCGGTGTCGACGATGTCGTGGCCGAACAGCGCGTGCTGCAGCGGGCTCATCGTCGAACGCAGGAATTCCGGGAAGATCGCGAGCAACACCGCGCCGAGGATCACGCCGGGGATGTGGCCCATGCCGCCGAGCACGACGCATGCGAGCACGACGATCGATTCCCAGAACGTGAACGACTCGGGCGACACGAAGCCCTGGAACGCGCCGAACATCGCGCCCGACAGGCCGCCGAACGATGCGCCCATCGCGAACGCGAGCAGCTTCACGTTACGGGTGTTGATGCCCATCGCCTTCGCCGCGATTTCGTCTTCGCGGATCGCCGCCCATGCACGGCCGATACGCGAGTGCTGCAGACGCGTACAGACCCAGATCACCAGCAGCGAGCACAGCACGAACAGGTAGTAATACATGTAGACCGACGGCAGCTGGAAGCCGAAGAGCGAGTGCGTCTGCGACAGGTTGAAGCCGCCGATGTGCACCGGATCGATACCCGTGATCCCCTTCGGGCCGTTCGTGATGTTCACCGGACGGTCGAGGTTGTTCATGAAGATCCGGACGATTTCACCGAAGCCGAGCGTCACGATGGCCAGGTAGTCGCCGCGCAGGCGCAGCGTCGGCGCACCGAGCAGGATCCCGAAGGTCGCCGCCAGCGCCATCGCGATCGGCACGATGATCAGGAACGGGATGTGCAGCCCGTTCGGCGCGAGCGCCGCGATCCACTCGAACTGCGAGGTCAGGTGCGGCGAGCTCAGCAGCGCGGCCGTGTAGGCGCCCACCGCGTAGAACGCGATGTAGCCCAGGTCGAGCAGGCCGGCGAAGCCGACCACGACGTTCAGGCCCAGCGCGAGCATCACGTACAGCATCGCGAAGTCGAGCACGCGGACCCAGTAGTTGCCGCCTGCCGAGCCGATGATGATCGGCGCGGCGATCACGAAGGCCGCGGTCAGGATGCCGATGAGGACGGTCTTCGTCGTGTTGCGCTCTTCGACGAGCGACGTCGACGATTCGATCGGTTGAATGGATGTCATGTTGTTTGCTCCCCTTCCGTTACGCGCGGTCCGCGACACGTTCGCCCAGCAGGCCCGACGGACGGAACACCAGCACGATGATCAGCACCACGAACGCGAACACGTCCTGGTAGTTACTGCCGAACACGCCGCCCGTGAGGTTGCCGATGTAGCCCGCACCCAGCTGCTCGATCAGACCGAGCACCACGCCGCCGACCATCGCGCCGCCGAGGTTGCCGATCCCGCCGAGCACCGCCGCGGTGAACGCCTTCATGCCGGGGATGAAGCCCATGTAGAAGTGCACGTTGCCGTATTCGGACGCGATCATCACGCCGGCCAGCGCGGCGAGCGCGGAGCCGATCATGAACGTCGCCGAGATCACGAAGTTCGGGTTCACGCCCATCAGGCTCGCGGTGTTGGGGCTTTCGGCGATCGCACGCATCGCGCGGCCGAGCTTGGTCTTGTGCACCAGCAGCAGCAGGCCGGCCATCACGATGAACGCCACCGCGATGATCACGATTTCGGTCACCGAGATCACGGCGCCCGGCGTCGTGTCGGTTGCCTTGATCACGTTGATCGGATCGGTCGGCAGCAATTGCGGGAACGGCAGCGGGTTACGCGACCAGATGATCATCGCGGCCGTCTGCAGCAGGATCGACACGCCGATTGCGGTGATCAGCGGTGCGAGACGCGGCGCGCGGCGCAGCGGCCGGTATGCGACGCGCTCGATCGTGTAGCCCACGCACGCGCAGACGACCGCCGCGATACCCAGGCCGATCGTCAGCGTCGCGACGTTGCCGAGTTGGGGGAAGTGATTCTGCAGCACGGTGATCGCCGACAGGGCGACCATTGCGCCGATCATCAGCACGTCGCCGTGCGCGAAGTTGATGATGCCGAGAATGCCGTACACCATCGTGTAACCCAACGCGATGATGGCGTACACACTGCCGAGCACCAGCCCGTTGAGGATCTGTTGGATGAAAATATCCATTTAAAGCTCCTTGGCCCATGCTGCCGGATGACGTTGCGCCCCGCGGGTAAGCGAGGAATCGCGCCTTCTCGGCGACACTGCGGGTACTAGTCGATACCGGTAAGGGTGGATCGTCCCGGCGCGCACCGCCCGGCCTGTACGGCCGGGCTTGCCGCCGGAGCGGATACAAAAACGGCACCGCACTGTTTCGGTGCCATCATGAGTCCTGTCGCTAAATCGTCACGACGTCGAGGACGGTGTACTTGGCCTCCTTGAAGTCGTAGGGCAGCGTGCCGACACGCCCGGCGTCCGGCTGTCCGGAATCCGTGCCTTTTTCCGTCCGGGCCGCGGCGAACGCCGTGTCCGGGCCGATCAGGTTCCGCGCCGCGTCGCCCGCGGGCTCGACCACCTTGGCGACGCACGCGCCGATGTCGCCAAGGGTTTGTACTCCGATGCCGAACGGCGCCGCCTGCGCTGCAAGCCCGCCGTCCGCTGCCCGCGCGGCGCCGGAACCGGCTGCGCGAAGAACGCGCCCGACTTTCGTCCGGCACGCGTCGGAATTCATGGACCGAAACAGGCCGCCGGCCACGACGCGATGCGTCGTGCCGACACGCTGCCAGGTCGAATCGATATGAAAGGAGAGCGGTGCCATCTGCACGTCGCCTGCGTTGCCGCGGGTCTTGCCGCGAATCTGGCCGCAAAGCGCACGCGCCGGCGGTGTGCCGCGTGCCGCCGTCGTCGCCTCGCGGTTGCCCGCGCGGGCTGCGGCAATCGCCGTGCCCGTTGCGCTGCCGCGCGCGGCGCACCGTGCCGAATGCATGCCGTGCTTCGGGCGCTGCGCGTTGAATGCGTCGCTCGCCAAACCTGCCCCGTTATCCGTATCACTGTCCGATTGCGCGATGCGGCACACGGCCCGCCGCGCATGACCGGTGATGGCAACGCGCACGTCGTTGGCTGCCGGAACCGCATATGCCACTACTGCCCTGCCATCGCTCTTTTTGCTGCCCCGGCCGAGCATTGCAACCGGTGCGGCGACGGACATGGCGTACACCAACTTCACATGCATTGAATAGGTCTCCCGCGCCTTGCCAAAACCCGATTTCAAAGCCATTCCGGCCTGAAAACGGGCGCATTGTAACTCCATTTACAAGACGCCAATAATCCTGATGCGATGGGGTTTTCCTGCATTGCAACCAATTTTGAGAGGGGCTTAATCGCGCGGATAGCAACCCGGTTGCACCAATGGTGTGAATAATGGTTGCGCCTGCATTTTCGCGGTGCAAAAAAAAGCGCGCCGGGAGGCGCGCTTCGGGTATTGCGAAAGCGGAGCGGACAATCAGGCGGCGGGCGGCAGATTCAGCCCGCGCGGCAGCGGAAACGCCACGTTTTCCTCGATGCCTTCGAGTGCGCGGACATTGCGCACGCCGAGTTCGCGCAGCCGGGCGATCACGGCCTGCGCGAGCACTTCCGGCGCCGATGCGCCGGCCGTCACGCCGATGCGGCGCTTGCCGGCGACCCACGCCGGATCGATCTGCTCGGGCGCGTCGACCATGTACGCGGCCACGCCGCGCTTCTCCGCGACTTCGCGCAGGCGGCTGGAATTCGAACTGTTCGGGCTGCCGACCACGATCACGACGTCGCACTGCGGCGCCATGAACTTCACCGCGTCCTGACGGTTCTGCGTCGCGTAGCAGATGTCCTGCTTCTTCGGCTCGCGGATCTTCGGGTACTTCGCCTTCAGCGCGCCGATGATTTCGGCTGCGTCATCAACGGACAGCGTCGTTTGCGTGACGAGCGCGATGCGCTCCGGATCGGCGAGTTCGAGCTTCTGGACGTCCTCGACGCTTTCGACCAGATGCATGCCGCGCTCGACCTGCCCCATCGTGCCTTCGACTTCCGGGTGGCCCTTGTGGCCGATCATCACGATGTCGACGCCGTCCTGGCGCATCTTCGCGACTTCGACGTGCACTTTCGTGACGAGCGGGCAGGTCGCGTCGTAAATGCGCAGTCCGCGCACGTCGGCCTCGTCGCGCACGGCTTTCGACACGCCATGCGCACTGAAGATCACCGTGTTGCCGGCCGGCACTTCCTCGAGCTCTTCGACGAAGATCGCGCCCTTCTTCCTCAGATCCTCGACCACGTACTTGTTGTGGACGATTTCGTGACGCACGTAGATCGGTGCACCGTGCATCGCGATCGCGCGCTCGACGATCTCGATCGCGCGGTCGACACCGGCGCAGAAGCCGCGCGGCTGTGCCAGCAGGATTTCGGCATCGGCTGCGACGGTCTGCCCGGGCAGCGTATCGGTGTTGCTCATGGTTACAGAATTCCGATGATTTTCACTTCGAACGTGAGCGCTTGGCCCGCGAGCGGATGATTGAAATCGAACAGGGCCGAGGTTTCGCTGACTTCCTTCAGCACACCTGCATAGCGGCCGCCGTCCGGCGCGTTGAATTCGATCAGGTCGCCCGGCGTGAAGTCTTCGCCGACCATGCCGTTCTCACGCAGCGTCGACAGCGTCACGCGCTGCAGCATGTCGGGATTGCGGGGACCGAACCCTTGCTCCGGCGTTAGCTGAAAAGTCGAATGGTCGCCGACCCGCAGCCCGAGCAGAATCTGTTCCAGCGACGGCGCCAGTTGTCCAGCGCCGAGCAGCAGCGTGGCTGGCTTGTCGGAAAAGGTGTTGACGATGTCGGCGCCGTCGGCCAGCGCAAGCCGGTAATGCAGCGTGACATGGGAACCGGGCTTCACTTCGGATAGATCGATGAGGCTCATGAATGACTCGTGTTCGTCGGCGCCCGAACGGGCCGCAAGGCCCGGCGCAAAGTCAATATTGTAAGTCACCTTCGCGCGCAAGGCTGAAAGTGCGACGACGTCGCGCCCGCGCCCGCCGCCATTGGAGTTTCGAACATGCCTTCATCCTGCGTCGTCGCCCCGGCGACGGAATGTCGCGACCTCGCGGACCCCGCGCCCGCTCCGGCCCACCGGGTCGCCATCGAGTGGCCGCGCAAGCGGCGCGCGCGGAACTGGAAGCCGCACCTGCCGCGCGAGCGGCTGCTCGAACGCGGGCCGGCCGCGCTGACCGACGCGGAACTGGTCGCGCTGCTGCTCGGCACTGGCGGCGGCGGCCGCGACGTGTTCGACAGCGCGCGCGCCCTGCTCGCCCGGTTCGGCGACTCACTGCGCGACATGCTCGATGCGCAGCCCGGCGTATTCACCACGCATCCCGGCATCGGCGACGCGCGCGCCGCGGTGCTGATCGCCGTGACCGAGATCACGCGGCGCGCGCTGGTCGAGAAGGCGCGCAGGCGGATGCCGATCGACTCGCCCGGCGCGGTGGAGGACTATCTGCGGCTCAGGATCGGCATGCGCCCGTACGAAGTGTTCGTCACGCTGTATCTGGATGCGCGGCACGGCCTCATCGAGGTCGAGGAAAGCGCGCGCGGCTCGCTCACGCGGATGGCCGTCTATCCGCGCGAAATCGTGCGGCGCGCGCTGATGCTCAATGCCGCGTCGCTGATCATCGCGCACAATCATCCGTCGGGCGCCGTGCAGCCGAGCGCGGAAGACCGTCGGCTCACGCGCGTGCTGCACGAGGCGCTCGCGCTCGTCGACGCGAAGCTGCTCGATCACGTCGTGGTCGGCACGGCCGATACATTTTCCTTCGCACGCGCCGGTTGGCTGTAGACTGTGGCCCGGCGAACCGTTTGCGGGTCGCCGCGACGGCAACGCGAAATTAGGTTTGATTTTTCTGAACTTTTTCTGCTAGAATCGCCGTCTGTCTTTTTTCCAACCAGTTCTAGCCATCGAAGGGCCTTGTCTGTAAGGGCTTCGGCGTTCTGAGTGCAGCCATGGATCACGTGGCGGTGCGATGAGAACCTTCACCGGCGATCGAACCCCGAATTTAGCGTATTAGGAGTGCTCTCATGGCACGCGTATGCCAAGTAACTGGGAAAGCGCCGATGAGCGGCAACAACGTTTCCCACGCCAACAACAAGACGAAGCGCCGCTTCCTGCCGAACCTGCAAAACCGCCGGTTCTGGGTAGAGAGCGAAAACCGCTGGGTGCGCCTGCGCGTTTCGAACGCCGGCCTGCGCCTGATCGACAAGAACGGCATCGATTCCGTGCTCGCTGACCTGCGCGCACGCGGCGAAGCCTAAGCCCAAGGAGCACAATCATGGCAAAAGGCGCACGCGACAAGATCAAGCTCGAGTCGACCGCTGGTACGGGTCATTTCTACACGACCACGAAGAACAAGCGCAACATGCCGGAAAAGATGGCGATCAAGAAGTTCGATCCCGTCGTCCGCAAGCATGTGGAATACAAAGAAACCAAGATCAAGTAATCTCCTGGTTTCTGCAGCCTGACGGCGACCGAGAAGCCCCGCACATGCGGGGCTTTTCGTTTTGCACGCACGTTTCCGCACGCACATGCAAGCCCGACGCGGTATGCTCTCCCCTTTCCGTCGCGACGGCCGACGGAGCGCACGAGACCTGAAGCGTAACGATGGAGATAGCATGAAATTCGATGTGGCGATCGTCGGCAGCGGCCTGGCAGGGCTGTCGGTCGCGCTGAATCTGGCCAGCACGCGGCGCGTCGCGCTGATCGCGAAACGATCGATGATGGAAGGCGCCAGCGACTACGCACAAGGCGGCATCGCCGCCGTGCTCGACTCGGCGGACAGCATCGAGAATCATGTCGACGACACGCTCGTCGCCGGCGGCGGGCTATGCGACGAAGGCGCGACGCGCTACATCGTCGAGCACGGCCGAGAAGCGATCGAATGGCTGATCTCCCACGGCGTGCCGTTCACGAAGGACGACGCGGCCGAACTCGGCTTCCACCTCACGCGCGAAGGCGGCCATAGCCACCGCCGGATCATCCACGCGGCCGACGCGACCGGCCATGCGGTGCTCGCGACGCTGTCCGAGCGCGCACGCCAGCATCCGAACATCACGTTCTTCGAGAACCACCACGCGATCGACCTGATCACGTCGGACCGGCTCGGCCTGCCCGGCCGGCGCTGTCACGGGTTGTACGCGCTCGACGTCGACAACGACCGCACGATCACCATCGAGGCGCCGCACACGGTGCTCGCCACCGGTGGCGCCGGCAAGGTCTATCTGTACACGACCAATCCCGACACCGCGACCGGCGACGGTATCGCGATGGCGTGGCGCGCAGGCTGCCGCGTGTCGAACATGGAGTTCATCCAGTTCCATCCGACCTGCCTGTTCCATCCGTATGCGAAGTCGTTCCTGATTTCGGAAGCCGTGCGCGGCGAAGGCGGCCTGCTGAAACTGCCCGACGGCACGCGCTTCATGCCCGCGCACGATCCGCGCGCCGAGCTGGCGCCGCGCGACATCGTCGCGCGCGCGATCGACTTCGAAATCAAGAAGCGCGGCATCGACTGCGTGTATCTCGACATCAGCCATCAGCCGGAGGCGTTCCTGCGCGAGCACTTCCCGACGATCTACGCGCGCTGCCTCGAATTCGGCATCGACATCGCGAAGCAGCCGATTCCGGTCGTGCCGGCCGCGCACTACACGTGCGGCGGCGTCGTCACCGACCTCGCCGGACGCACCGACCTCACCGGCCTGTATGCGGTCGGCGAAACGTCGTACACCGGGCTGCACGGCGCCAACCGGCTCGCGAGCAACTCGCTGCTCGAATGTCTCGTGATCGGCCGCGCGGCCGCCGAGGCGATCGAGGCGGCGGGCTTCGACACCCAGACGCCGGCCGAGCTGCCCGCATGGGACGAAAGCCGCGTGTCCGATGCGGACGAGGAAGTCGTCGTCGCGCACAACTGGGACGAACTGCGCCGCCTGATGTGGAATTACGTCGGCATCGTGCGCACCGACAAGCGCCTGGAACGCGCGAAGCACCGGCTGTCGCTGCTGCGCGACGAGATCCAGGAGTATTACGCGAACTTCCGCGTGACGCGCGATCTGCTCGAACTGCGCAATCTCGTCGATGTCGCGACGCTGATCGTGAAGAGCGCGTATTCGCGCCGCGAAAGCCGCGGGCTGCACTTCAGCCGCGACTGGCCGCACACGCTGCCGAAGGCGCTGCCGAGCGTGCTCACGCCGCGCTCGCGCCGCTGAGCGGCTACGCAGGTCGCAAAAAAAAGCCGCCGGCGTGCAAGCGCCGGCGGCCTTTTCATATCGGACGACAGGTCGGGCTCAGTCGACGATGCGCATCGAATAGTCCGTTGCGCGCACGTCCTTCGTCAGCGCGCCGATCGAGATGCGGTCCACGCCCGTCTCCGCGAACGTGCGCACCGTATCGAAATTGACGCCGCCCGACACTTCGAGCACCGCCTTGCCGGCCGCGACGCGCACGGCCTCGCGCATCATGTCGAGCGTGAAGTTGTCGAGCAGCACCGACTGCGCGCCATGGGCGAGCGCCGTGTCGAGCTGCGCGAGCGTCTCGACCTCGATCTGCACCGGCACGCCGGCGTTCAGCGCGAACGCGGCGTCGAGCGCCTCGCCCACTCCGCCGGCCGCCGCGATGTGGTTTTCCTTGATCAGAATCCCGTCGTACAGCGCGAGCCGCTGGTTCTCGCCGCCGCCGACGCGCACCGCGTACTTCTGCGCGAGCCGCAGGCCCGGCAGCGTCTTGCGCGTATCGAGGATCTTCGCGCGCGTGCCTTCGACACGATCGACGTAACGGCGCGTCGCCGTCGCGACGCCCGACAGCAACTGCAGGAAGTTCAAGCCGTTGCGCTCGGCGGTGAGCAGCGCACGCGCCGGCCCGTCGAGCTCGCAGACGGTCGAGTCGGCCGTCATCCGGTCGCCTTCGCGATAGCGCCACTGCACGACGATCGACGGATCGATGCGCGCGATCACGGCCTCGAACCACGGCACGCCGCACAGTACCGCTTCCTCGCGGACGATGATGCGCGCGCGCCGCCGCTCGTCGGCCGGCACGAGGCGTCCGGTCTGGTCGCCGGCGCCGACGTCTTCGGCAATCGCGTCGGCGACGTTGCGCGCGATCGCTTCGTCGAATGCCGCGCCGTATTGCACACGGACGCTGTCGAACAGCGGGGATACCGCGTCGCTCATGCCGCCCCCACGTTCGCGAACAGTTGCTGATCGCGCTGCAGATCGCCGCTCGCCTGCACGCGCTTCTTGTGGGCCGCTGCGAAATCGAGCATCCGGTCGATCGGCACGCGCGCACGCGCGGCGATCACCGGATCGACGAAGATCTCGTTGTGGCCGCGCTCGAGCACGTCGGCGAGGTTCGCGAGGCCGTTCATGGCCATCCACGGGCAATGCGCGCAGCTCTTGCAGGTTGCGCTGTTGCCTGCCGTCGGCGCGGCGATGAAGGTCTTGCCCGGTGCGGCGAGCTGCATCTTGTGCAGGATGCCGAGATCGGTCGCGACGATGAAGTGCGTCGCGTCGAGCTTCACCGCGGCGTCGATCAACTGCGTCGTCGAACCGACGACGTCCGCCTGCGCGACGACGTTTTCCGGCGACTCGGGGTGCACGAGCACCTTCGCGTCCGGGTATTCGGCGCGCAGCAAGTCGAGCTCGATCCCTTTGAATTCGTCGTGCACGAGGCACGAGCCTTGCCACAGCAGCATGTCGGCGCCGGTTTTCTTCTGGATATAGCTGCCGAGATGGCGGTCCGGCGCCCAGATGATCTTTTCGCCGCGTGCGTGCAGGTCGGCGACGATCTCGAGGCCGATCGACGACGTGACCATCCAGTCCGCGCGCGCTTTCACGGCGGCGCTGGTGTTCGCATAGACGACGACGGTGCGATCGGGATGGGCGTCGCAGAACGCGGAGAATTCGTCGGCCGGACAGCCGAGGTCGAGCGAGCAGGTGGCGTCGAGATCGGGCATCAGCACGCGCTTGCCGGGGCTGAGGATCTTCGCGGTTTCGCCCATGAAGCGCACGCCGGCGACGACGAGCGTTTGTGCGTCGTGGTCGCGGCCGAAGCGGGCCATTTCGAGCGAATCGGCGACGCATCCGCCGGTTTCGTCGGCCAGTTCCTGCAGTTCGGCGTCCACGTAATAGTGGGCGACCAGCACGGCCTTTTCGCGTGCGAGCAGCGTCTTGATGCGTGCCTTGAGAGCGGCGCGCTCTTCGGCGGACGGTGCATCGGGCACTTTGGCCCATGCTTGCCCGACGCTACAGACGGTCCCGGCCGAGACCGGTCGGTCGTACTCGACGGCTTTGATCGTCGATTCCATCTCCATATCTCCTGTCGACCCACGTTAGCGCTTTAGCGCTTACGTGGGTCCCATGCTTCGCGGTCGACCCACGTTGGCGCTTCAGCGCTTACGAAGGCCCCATGCTTTGCGGTCGGCCCACCTTGGCGCTTCAGCGCCTACGTGAACTCCACACTTCCCGGACGCCCGAAGTTTCAACCCTATTCCGCCGCCTTCATCCGACCTGGACAAAACGTCGGCCCAAAAGAAAAAACCCCGCCAGCGCGGGGTTTGTGACGTCCTAAGATTCTAATCGATTTCGAATCAGGCGTAGCGACGCAGGCGCGTCGCAAATTCCTGCAGCGACTTGATGCCGCTTTGTTCCGCGCGATGGCACCAATCCTGCAATTGCGCGAGCAGCTGTTCTCGCGATGCGGTAGAGCGATCCCAGATCGCAGCCAGATCCTGGCGCAGCTGGTAGTACGTATGCAACTTCTGGCTGTTCGCGAAAATCTCCGGGAGCAGCTTCTTCTGCGGCTCGTCGAGACCGTCGGCATCCTTGTGGAACCACTTGCGCGCGCCGCGCATCAGCTGGTACTTGTCACGCGAACCGAGCTCCTTCAGATGCGCAAGCTCCTGACGGTACGCACGCTTGACGGCCTTGCCGTAGCGCGCCATCACTTCGTAGCGGTTCGACAGCACGGCCTGCAGCGTTTCCTGGTCGAGCACCGTCTTCGGTTTGTTCAGGCGCGGCGTCGGCGCGATCTTCTTCACCTTCGCGAGGCTGAATGCCGACATGATGCGGATGTACATCCAGCCGATGTCGAACTCGTACCACTTGTTCGACAGCTTCGCCGACGTCGCGAACGTGTGGTGGTTGTTGTGCAGCTCTTCGCCACCGATCACGATGCCCCACGGGAACAGGTTCGTGCTCGCATCGGCCGAGTTGAAGTTGCGGTAGCCCCAGAAGTGGCCGAAACCGTTCACGACACCGGCGGCCCAGAACGGGATCCAGACCATCTGCACGGCCCACACGGTCAGACCGAGCACGCCGAACAGCGCGACGTCGATCACCATCATCAGGCTCACGCCGAGGATCGGATACTTCGAGTACACGTTGCGCTCGATCCAGTCGTTCGGCGTGCCGTGACTGAACTTGCGCATCGTCTCCTCGTTCTTCGCTTCGGCGCGATACAGCTCGGCGCCTTCGAGGAATACCTTCCAGATGCCGCGCGTCTGCGGGCTGTGCGGGTCTTCCTCGGTTTCGCACTTCGCGTGATGCTTGCGGTGGATCGCGGCCCACTGACCCGTCAGCATGCCGGTCGTCATCCACAGCCATACGCGGAAGAAGTGGCTGGCGATCGGATGCAGCTCCAGCGCGCGGTGCGCCTGGCAGCGGTGCAGATACACCGTCACGCCGATGATCGTCACGTGCGTGACGGCCAGCGCGAACAGCGCGACCTGCCACCACGAAAAGCGCAGAAGCCCGTGGGAAAGAAAATCGAGCAGGGAATTCAACAAGGCAGTTACCTGTGGTGAGAGCGATGCCGGCCAAGCCGACGTCAGAAAAATGAAAGCATACCGCGTGTAGACCGGAATTTTACTTCAACCGTTCCAAGTCTTTGTAAAAAATGAATATTTTCTTGTCATGACGCAACGACGATAGTCCACCTCCGGACCGGTGACGGCCAACGATCCGGTTGTGGCCGCCGCTGCGTCAGACTCGCAGCGCCCGCCGCGCTACGCCGCCGACGCATGCCCGGCCGGGGCGCTGGCATCGGCCGAAACCGGCGAGCCTTCCGCCACCACGCCGGTCGCGCCAAAACCAAAACCTTCCGGCAGCCCGACCACGCGCACTTCCCGCTGCGGAAACGGGATCGAGATGCCGTGCTCGGTGAACAGCCGCCAGATGTTGCGATTCACGGCCGAACGCACGCCCGACGTGCCCTTCGCCGAATCCTCGATCCAGAAACCCAGCTCGAGGTCGATCCCGTCCGCCCCGAAGCCGACCAGATACGGCGTCGGCGCCGGTTCGTCGAGCACGCGCGGCACGCCCTGCGCAGCCTCTGCCAGCAAGGCGAGTGCCTGCTCGACGTCGCTCGTGTAGGCGACCTGTACCGCGAGCTTCGCGTAGCCGCGCGTCAGGTACGACGACTGGTTCTGCACGACGTCCGTGATCAGTTTTTCGTTCGGAATCAGCGTCTCGTTGCCGTCCAGCCCGCGCACGACCGTATAACGCGTGCGGATCTGCGTGACGACGCCTTGCAGGCCGCCGACGCTGATCGCATCGCCGAGCCGCAGCGAACGATCGAGCAGGATGATGAAGCCCGATACGTAGTTGCTGGCGATCTTCTGCAAGCCGAAGCCGAGGCCGACGCCGAGCGCGCCGCCGAACACGCCGAGCACGGTCACGTCGATGCCGACCAGCGACAGGCCGATCAGGACCGCCGCGAACACCAGCAGCGCGCGGCCGACGCGCGACATCACGACCTTCAGGTTCGCGTCGAGCGTGGTCGCGCGCGCAAGACGCTCCTCCAGCACCGAGCCGAGCCACATTGCGACCATCAGCGTCACGCAGACCCACAGCGCGCCGGAGATCACCGACAGCAGCGTCAGATGCGCGTTCGCGACGCGAAACTGCACGCTGTCGAGCCAGCCGAGCACGTCGCGCTGGATGCCGAGCACGGTCAGCACCATCGCGACCCAAACGACGCTCGACACGATCTTCTCGACGATCGACAGCCACGCATGCGTGTGTCCGTCGCGCGCGAACACGCGCCGCGCGAAGAAGAACAGCACGTAGATCAAGCCGATGCCGAACAGCGGCACCAGCGCGAGCGACAGCAGCGACGTCGACATGAACGGCTCGAAGCCGAGCTCCGCGATGCCGACGAACACCCCGCCGAACAGCGGAAACAGCGCACGCTGCAGGCTCTGCGCGCCCGCGCCGGGCGCACGGCCGGCCGCCCGGCGGCGCGCGTCGATGCGCGCGTGCGCGAAGCGCGCGGCGAGCCACGCGAAGCACAGCGCGCCGACGAGGATCGCCGCCTGCCAGATCATCACCGGCTGGTGGAAATCGCGAATCACCGACGCCAGCCGGTGCGACAGCAGACGGCTCTGCAGACTCTCCATCATGCCGGCCCGCCGTCGTTACTGCGCACGCCGCTCGAGCACCGCGGCGAAGAAGCCGTCGGTCGCGTGGCGATGCGGCCACAGCGACAGGTAGTCGCCGGTATCGAGCTCGATGCGCTGGTCGGCCAGCACCTTCTGCGCGGGCACGAGCACGAAGTCGGGGTGATCGGCCAGGAACTGCTCGACGATCGCCTCGTTCTCCGCGTCCAGCACGCTGCAGGTCGCGTACACGAGCCGGCCGCCCTTCTTCACGAGCCGCGCGGCGCTCGCGAGGATCGACGCCTGCTTCGGCGCGAGCTCGTCGATCGACGTGCGCGTCTGACGCCACTTCAGGTCGGGATTACGGCGCAGCGTGCCGAGCCCGCTGCACGGCGCGTCGACCAGCACGCGGTCGATCTTGCCGGCGAGCCGCTTGATCTTCGCATCGTGCTCGCTGTCGATCAACACCGGGTTCACGTTCGACAGCCCGCTGCGCGCGAGGCGCGGCTTGAGCTTCGCGAGACGCTTTTCCGACACGTCGAACGCGTACAGGCGCCCGGTCGAACGCATCATCGCGCCGAGCGCGAGCGTCTTTCCGCCGGCGCCCGCGCAGAAATCGACGACCATCTCGCCGCGACGCGGCGCGACCAGCGAGCACAGCAGCTGGCTGCCCTCGTCCTGCACTTCGATCTGGCCTTCCTCGAACAGCTTCAGGCGCGTGAGCGCCGGCTTGCCGACCACGCGCACGCCGTTCGGCGCGAACGGCGTCGCGCCCGCCTCGATACCGTTCGCGCGCAGCGCGTCGATCACCTGGTCGCGCGTCGCCTTCTGCACGTTGGCGCGCAGGTCGAGCGGCGCCGGGTAGTTCAGCGCGGCGGCGAGCTGCGCGAGCTCGTCGGCATCGAAACGCGCCGACAGCGCCTGGTAGATCCAGTCCGGCAGGTTCGTGCGCACGCGCACCGGCAGGCTCGCCGGGTCGATCTTCGACACGTGCTCGAGCCACGCGGCCTCGTTGTCCGACACGAACGGCTTCAGCGCGTTGCGGCCGAGCGTCTGCATCAGGCCCAGCAGCGTCAGGCGCCGCGCGGGGCTGCCCGTGCCGCTTTCGGCGAGGTGCGAAAACTCCATCTTGCGGCGCAGCACCGCGAACACCGCCTCGGCGATCACGCCGCGCTCGGCATGGCCGAGCTTCGGGTGCGCGCG
The DNA here is from genome assembly GCF_004368385.1 of Burkholderia sp. B10. Taxonomy (NCBI): domain Bacteria; kingdom Pseudomonadati; phylum Pseudomonadota; class Betaproteobacteria; order Burkholderiales; family Burkholderiaceae; genus Burkholderia; species Burkholderia sp. B10. The sequence goes on from NZ_PQMX01000010.1 coordinate 71,085, forward strand.
GAAGAACCGGCTCGTGGTCGCGTCGGCCGGGCCGGCGAACTTGAGCACCTCCGCCAGCAAGGTCTCGGTCTGGCCAATCAGAAATCCGTGCAGCTTCATACGCCCTCGCTCGTTTCGGTATGCGGTTGATCCGCGAAAATCCAGCGCGCCTCTTGCGGCGCCACCACTGCCCGGCCGTTCTCGAGGCGCAGGCTGCCTTCGACGAACCAGCGCACCGCACGCGGATACAGCACGTGCTCGACCGCCAGCACGCGCTGCGCGAGCGCCGCGGCGTCGTCGCCGGCCAGCACGGGCACCGCGCCCTGCGCGACGATCGCGCCGCTGTCGAGTTCGGGGCTGACGAAATGCACGGTCACGCCGTGCAGCGCGACGCCGGCGTCCAGCGCCTGCTGATGCGTGTGCACGCCCTTGAAGCTCGGCAGGAGCGACGGATGGATGTTCAGCAGCCGACCCTCATATCGTCTGACGAAATCGGGGGTGAGAATGCGCATGAAGCCGGCCAGCACGACGAGATCGGGCGCGAAGCGGTCGATTTCGGCGGCGAGCGCCGCGTCGAAGCTGTCGCGGCCGTCGAAGGCGCGATGGTCGACCACCGCGGTCGCCACGCCGTGCGACGCGGCAAAAGCCAGGCCGGCCGCGTCGGGCCGGTTGGCGATCACGGCGGCGACCTGGGCCGGCCAGCGTTCCTGCGCGCACGCGCGGACGATGGCCTCCATGTTGCTGCCGCGACCGGAAATCAGGATCACGAGTTTTTTCATCCGCGAATTTTACCATTCGCCCCCGCGTTTCCTGCCTTCTCGGCCGCCAGGCCGCCCGAACGTTTATAATCTTCTGCTTTGCGGCATTCCACCGCTCATTCCCCGACGCTGCATCCGCTATCGTGAAAGTCTTCCGCGGCCTGCCCAACGCCGAGAGCCGCGCGCCCTGCGCGCTGACGATCGGCAACTTCGACGGTGTCCATCGCGGCCACCAGGCCTTGCTCGCGCGCGTGCGCGCGGCAGCGGACGCGCGTGGGCTGCCCGTGTGCGTGATGACCTTCGAGCCGCATCCGCGCGAGTTCTTCAACCCGGCCGGCGCGCCGCCGCGCATCGCGATGCTGCGCGACAAGCTCGAGGCGCTGCGCGAGCACGGCGTCGATCGCGTCGTCGTCGAGCACTTCAACCACACGTTCGCGAGCCAGTCGCCGCAGGCGTTCGTCGAACGCACGCTGGTCGGCGGCCTGCACACGCGCTGGATGATGGTCGGCGACGATTTCTGCTACGGCGCGAAGCGCGCGGGCACCTTCGACACGCTGAAGGCCGCCGGCGAGCTGCACGGCTTCGAGGTCGAGCAGATGGACACGGTGGCCGGCAGCGACGGCACGCGCATTTCGAGCTCCGGCGTGCGCGCGGCGCTCGCCGCCGGCGATCTCGACGCGGCCGCGCAGGCGCTCGGCCACGGCTACGCGATCAGCGGCCACGTCGCGCACGGGCTGAAGCTCGGCCGCGACCTCGGCTTCCCGACGCTGAACCTGCCGATCGCGCACAAGCGGCCGGCGCTCGCCGGCATCTTCGTCGTGCAGGTGCACGGCCTCGGGCCGGCGCCGCTGCCGGGCGTCGCGAGCCTTGGCGTGCGCCCGACCGTCGACGATTCCGGCCGCGTGCTGCTCGAAGTCCACCTGCTCGACTGGCATGGCGACGCGTACGGCAAGCTGATCCGCGTCGAATTCCTGAAGAAGCTGCGCGACGAGGCCAAATACGACGATCTCGAGGCGCTGTCGCGCGCGATCGCGCTCGACGTCGCGAACGCGCGCGCGTATTTCGTGGAGCGCGCACGCGCACCGGGCAGCCGCGCGACCGGCTTCTCGACGTCGGCGACCGACCGAATTAGCTGATCCGGACGGCGGCGCCGCGCGCCGCACCCTCGCGCCGCCGAACCGCGCGCATCCCCGATTCACGACGCTCGAGCGTCCCCCGATTTAGATAGCGATCCCACCATGAGCAACAAGAAAGCCGATTCGAAACCGCAGGCCAAGTATCCGGTCAACCTGCTCGACACGCCGTTCCCGATGCGCGGCGATCTGCCCAAGCGCGAGCCGCAGTGGGTGAAGGAGTGGGAAGAGCGCGGCATCTACGAGAAAATCCGCGCGGCCAGCAAGGGCCGGCCGAAGTTCATCCTGCACGACGGCCCGCCGTATGCGAACGGCGACATCCACCTCGGTCACGCGGTCAACAAGATCCTGAAGGACATCGTCGTGAAGTCGCGCAACATGGCCGGCTTCGACGCGCCGTACGTGCCCGGCTGGGATTGCCACGGGATGCCGATCGAGATCCAGATCGAAAAGCAGTTCGGCAAGTCGCTGCCGGCCGCCGAAGTGATGAGCAAGGCGCGCGCGTACGCGACCGAGCAGATCGAGAAGCAGAAGGTCGGCTTCAAGCGCCTCGGCGTGCTCGGCGACTGGGCCAATCCGTACAAGACGATGAACTTCGTGAACGAGGCGGAAGAGATCCGCGCGCTCGGCAAGATCATCGAGAAGGGCTACGTGTACCGCGGGCTCAAGCCGGTGAACTGGTGCTTCGACTGCGGCTCGGCGCTCGCCGAGGCGGAAGTCGAGTACAAGGACCGCACCGACCCGACGATCGACGTGATGTTCGCGTTCGCGGAGCCGGAAAAGACCGCACAGGCGTTCGGCCTGCCGGCGCTGCCGCGCGCCGACGGCGGCATCGTGATCTGGACCACCACGCCGTGGACGATCCCGGCGAACCAGGCGCTGAACCTCCATCCCGAGATCGTCTATGCGCTGGTCGACACCGAGCGCGGGCTGCTGATCATCGCCGAGGAGCGCGTCGAAGCCTGCATGGCCGACTTCAAGCTGACCGGCCGCATCGTCGCGACCGCGCCGGGCGTGAAGCTCGCGAACCTGCGCTTCCACCATCCGCTCGCCTCGGCCCACCCCGGCTACAAGCGCACCGCGCCCGTCTACCTCGGCGACTACGTGACGACCGACACCGGTACCGGCGTGGTCCATTCGTCGCCCGCGTACGGCATCGAAGACTTCGTCTCGTGCAAGTCGCACGGGATGACCGACTCCGACATCATCAACCCGGTGATGGGCGACGGCCGCTACATCGAATCGCTGCCGCTGTTCGGCGGCCTGTCGATCTGGGATGCAAACCCGAAGGTCGTCGAGGCGCTGCGCGCGGCCGGCTCGCTGCTGCGCAGCGAGAAGTACACGCACAGCTACATGCACTGCTGGCGCCACAAGACGCCGATCATCTACCGCGCGACGTCGCAGTGGTTCGCCGGCATGGACGTGACGCCGCACGCCGGCGGCAAGACGCTGCGCGAAACGGCGCTCGAAGGCATCGACGCGACCGCGTTCTACCCGTCGTGGGGCAAGCAGCGGCTGTTCAGCATGATCGCGAACCGTCCCGACTGGACGCTGTCGCGCCAGCGCCAATGGGGCGTGCCGATGGCGTTCTTCGTGCACAAGGAAACCGGCGAGCTGCATCCGCGCACGCTCGAGCTGCTCGAGGAAGTCGCGAAGCGCGTCGAGCAGTCGGGCATCGAGGCGTGGCAGTCGCTCGACCCGCGCGAGCTGATCGGCGACGACGCGAACCTCTACGAGAAGAACCGCGACACGCTCGACGTGTGGTTCGACTCGGGCACGACGCACTGGCACGTGCTGCGCGGGTCGCACAAGGATCAGCTGCAGTTCCCGGCCGACCTCTACCTCGAAGGCTCGGACCAGCATCGCGGCTGGTTCCACTCGTCGCTGCTGACCGCGTCGATGATCGACGGCCGCGCGCCGTACAAGGGGCTGCTCACGCACGGCTTCACGGTCGACGGCGAAGGCCGCAAGATGAGCAAGTCGCTCGGCAACGGCATCGATCCGCATGAAGTCGCGAACCGCCTCGGCGCGGAAATCATCCGGCTGTGGATCGCGTCGACCGACTATTCGGGCGAACTGGCGATCTCCGAAGAGATCCTCAAGCGCGTGACGGAAGGCTACCGCCGCATCCGCAACACGCTGCGCTTCCTGCTCGCGAACCTGTCGGACTTCGATTTCGCGCAGCACGCGGTGCCGGTCGACGAATGGCTCGAGATCGACCGTTATGCGGTCGCGTTCTCCGCGCAGCTGCAGACCGAGCTGCTCGGCCACTACGAGAAGTACGAGTTCCATCCGGTCGTCGCGAAGCTGCAGACGTACTGCTCGGAAGATCTCGGCGGCTTCTACCTCGACGTGCTGAAGGACCGGCTGTACACGAGCGCGGCCGATTCGCGCGCGCGCCGCTCCGCGCAGACGGCGCTCTACCATCTGACGCAGGGGCTGCTGCGCGTGCTCGCGCCGTTCCTGTCGTTCACCGCGGAAGAGGCATGGAAGGTGTTCCAGCCGGCGAGCGACACCGTGTTCACGGAGACGTACTACGCGTATCCGGAAGTCGCCGGCGCGGCCGCGCTGATCGAGAAGTGGGCGCTGCTGCGCGACGTGCGCGGCAACGTGACGAAGGCGCTCGAGGAAGCCCGCACCGCCAATCGCATCGGCTCGTCGCTGCAGGCCGAAGTGGCCGTGCACGCGAGCGGCGCGCGCTACGACGCGCTCACGAGCCTCGGCGACGATCTGAGGTTCGTGCTGATCACGTCGGCGGCAAGCGTCGTGAAGGTCGACGACGAAGCGCACGAAAGCGTCGACGTCGCGGCGTCGAAGTACCAGAAGTGCGAACGCTGCTGGCACTACCGTGAAGACGTGGGCGCGCACGCCGAGCATCCGACGCTGTGCGGCCGCTGCTTCTCGAACCTGTTTGAAAACGGCGAAATCCGGAGCGCTGCGTAACCATGGCGAAAACCCTGTCGAAACCGGCCAGCGGCGCGCTCGCGCCCTGGCTCGGCATTTCGCTGATCGTGATCCTGTTCGACCAGCTGTCGAAGATCGCGATCCTGAAAACGTTCGCGTACGGCGCGCAGCATGCGCTGACGTCGTTCTTCAATCTCGTGCTGGTGTACAACCGCGGCGCCGCGTTCGGCTTCCTGTCGACCGCGAGCGGCTGGCAGCGCTGGGCGTTCACCGCGCTCGGCATCGGCGCGACGCTGGTGATCTGCTACCTGTTGCGCCGGCACGGCCAGCAGCGGCTGTTCAGCCTGTCGCTCGCGCTGATCCTCGGCGGCGCGCTCGGCAACGTGATCGACCGGTTGCTGTACGGCCACGTGATCGACTTTCTCGATTTCCATCTCGGCGGCTGGCATTTCCCGGCGTTCAACCTCGCCGATTCCGCGATCACGGTCGGCGCGGTGCTGCTGATCTACGACGAACTGCGTCGCGTGCGCGGCACGCGCTGAGCGCGCATACTCCGTGTCGACGGCCGGCTTCACGCCGGCCGTTCCGTTTGATCCTTGGAGACCCGAGTTGGCACACGCAGAACTCGCAGGAAAACACCTCGTCCTCGGCCTCACGGGCGGCATCGCCTGCTACAAGATCGCCGAGCTCACACGGCTGCTGACGAAGGCCGGCGCGACCGTCCAGGTCGTGATGACCGAAGCCGCCGCGCAGTTCATCACGCCCGTCACGATGCAGGCGCTGTCCGGCCGGCCCGTCTACACGAGCCAGTGGGACGCCCGCGTCGACAACAACATGGCGCACATCGACCTGTCGCGCGAAGCCGATGCGATCGTGATCGCGCCGGCCTCCACCGACTTCCTCGCGAAGCTCGCGCACGGGTTCGCCGACGACCTGCTGTCGACGCTGTGCGTCGCGCGCGACTGCCCGCTGCTCGTCGTGCCGGCGATGAACCGGCAGATGTGGCAGAACCCGGCCACCCAGCGCAATGCGGCGCAGCTGCGGGCCGACGGCGTGTCGGTGCTCGGCCCCGATTCGGGCGCGCAGGCGTGCGGCGAGGTCGGCGACGGCCGCATGCTCGAGCCCGAGGCGATCTACGAAGCGATCGTCGCGCACTTTGCGCCGAAGCTGCTCGCGCACCGCCGCGTGCTGATCACGGCCGGCCCGACGTTCGAGCCGCTCGATCCGGTGCGCGGCCTCACGAACCGCTCGAGCGGCAAGATGGGCTTCGCGCTCGCGCGCGCCGCGCAGCAGGCCGGCGCGGACGTGCATCTGGTGGCCGGGCCGGTCGCGCTCGACACGCCGTGGGGCGTGTACCGGCAGGACGTGCAGACCGCGCAGCAGATGTACGACGCGGTCATGCATGCGGTATCGGACGCGGACATCTTCATCGCGGTGGCCGCGGTCGCCGACTGGCGCGTCGAGCAGCCGGCCGAGCACAAGATGAAGAAGACCGCCGATCGCAAGATGCCGGCGCTCACGTTCGTCGAGAACCCCGACATCCTCGCGTCGGTCGCCGCGCTGCCCGATCCGCCGTACTGCGTCGGCTTCGCGGCCGAAAGCGGCGACCTCGACGTGCACGGCGACGAAAAGCGCAAGCGCAAGAACGTGCCGCTGCTGATCGGCAACCTCGGCCCTCTGACGTTCGGCCGCGACGACAACGAAGTGGTGCTGTTCGAAGCGGCCGGCCTCACGCCGCTGCCGCGCGCGCCGAAGGACGAACTCGCCCACGTGCTCGTCGCCGAAATCGCGCGGCGCCTGCCCGACAACCGACTGATCTGATCTCCCGCGCGGCGGCTCGCGCCGCCGCGCCCTACCCGAACGACTCGACCACCGCATGAAACTCGATCTGAAGATTCTCGACGCGCGCATGCGCGACTACCTGCCCGCCTATGCGACTACCGGCAGCGCAGGCCTCGACCTGCGCGCGTGCCTCGACGCGCCCGTCACGCTGCAACCGGGCGAAACCACGCTGGTGCCGACCGGCCTCGCGATCCATCTGGCGGACCCCGGCTATGCGGCGCTGATCCTGCCGCGCTCGGGCCTCGGTCACAAGCACGGGATCGTGCTCGGCAACCTCGTCGGCCTGATCGATTCCGACTACCAGGGCCAGCTGATGGTGTCGACGTGGAACCGCGGCCAGAGCGAGTTCGTGCTGAACCCGTTCGAACGGCTCGCGCAACTGGTGATCGTGCCGGTCGTGCAGGCGCAGTTCAACATCGTCGACGACTTCGCGCAAAGCGAGCGCGGCGAAGGCGGCTTCGGCAGCACCGGCCGGCACTGAGCCGCGCCGCATCGAAAAGGGGCCGCGCGGCCCCTTTTGCTTTTCCGGGTGCCACTCAGCGGCCGGCCGTTTGCGCGATGCGCACGGGTGTCCGCTCGCGGCGCCGCGCCTGCGCGATGCTCGCGTAGATCACCATCGCGACCAGCACGCCGAGCAATACGGCAGACGAGCCGACCGTGCCGAGTGCCAGGCCGCCCTTGGCGGCCGGTTTCGTGAGCCAGTCCCCGAGCGTCGCGCCGAACGGACGCGTGAGCACGAACGCCGCCCAGAACAACAGCACGCCGGAGACGCGGGTGAGATAGCGCGCGAGCACGATCGCCGCGAGCAGGCTGCCGATCAGCAATGCGCCGCCGCCGAAACCGAGGCCCGAACTGTCCGCGAGAAAGTCGCCGAGCGCGGTGCCGAGCGTGTTCGAGAACAGGATCGCCACCCAGTACAGCAGCTCGACGCGACGCGTGCGGATCAGGTCCACCGAAAGCGATTCGCCGCTGAGCCGCCACACCGCGAAAGTCGCCAGCAGGATCGCGACGAGAATCGACGAGCCGGCTGCGTAGCCGAGGCCGAGCGTGCGGTCCATGAAGTCGGACATCGTCGTGCCGGCCGTGCTGGTGGCGACGATCACGGCCCAGTAGAGCGCCGGGCGATAGTGCGTGGCCCGCAGCTGCGCGCCGAGCGTGACGAGAAAGAAACCGAGCAGCAGCAGCGAGCTTGCCGCGTAGCCGACGTCGAGGGTCATCGACAGCAGGTCGCCGCCCGTTTCGCCGAGCGTCGTCGCGCAGATCTTCATGATCCAGAACGCGAGCGTGATTTCAGGAAGCTTCTTCATCCGAACCCCTTTGCGAATGGCGATGGGCCGCCAGGCGGCCCTGAATCGCGAACGGGTTCGACTGTACGCGCCGCCGGCTTAACGCAAGCTTAGCGGCTCGCCGGCGCGCCCGGCCGCGTGCCGCCATGCATCACCGCGCGTGCTGGTGCCGGTAATGCAGCGCGTACGCGAGCGTCAGCAGCACGACGAACACGACGCCGACCACCATCGTCATCCGGAATGCGTGCGTGAACGCGGTCGTGAGCAGGATCGCGCCGACGAGCGCCGCACCGAGCAGGCTGCCGAACGGATGCGCCCACATGCGGAACGCGAGCGCCGGGCCGCGGTAGCGCGCACGAAAGCGCAGGTGCGTGACGAAGATCATCAGCCACGTGAACAGCGCGCCGAACATCGCGATCGCCATCATCACGGTGAACGCGGTGCCGGGCGAAAGCGCGACCAGCACGGCCGCGACCGCGACGCCGCTGGTCGAGATCCACAGCGCCGCACGCGGCACGCCGTTGTCGCCCACCCGCCCGAACACCGCCGGCGCGAGCCGCGCGCGCGACAGGCTGAACATCATCCGCGTCGTCACGTAGAGCTGGCTGTTCATCGCCGACAGCGCCGCGATCAACAGCACGAAGTTGATCACGCCGGCCGCGTAAGGCACGTGCGTCGCGGCCATCACCTTCACGAACGGGCTTTCGTCGGTGCCGGCCTGCGTCCACGGCACGATCGCGAGCATCAGCGCCAGCGTCAGCAGATAGAACAGCACGAGCCGGAATACCGTCGAGCGGAACGCGCGCGTGACCGCATGCTGCGGATCGCGCGCCTCGCCGGCCGCGATCGCGACCGCCTCGATGCTCATGTAGCTGAAGATCGCGACGATCACCGCGACCCAGGTGCCCCACGGCCCTTTCGGCATGAAGCCGCCGTGGCCGGTGTAGTTCGCGAAGCCGATGCCGGACGCCGGCGGCGCCGACCACACCAGATAGGCGCCGAGCACGATGAACACGATGATCGCCGCGATCTTCAGCAGCGAGAACGCGTATTCGACCGACCCGTACAACGTGACGCTCGCGAGGTTCACGGCGATCAGCAGCGCGGAGAAGCCGATCACCCAGTACCAGCCGGGCACGGCGGGAAACCAGTACTTCATGAACACGGCGATCGCGCTGATCTCGGTGCCGATCGCGAACACCACGGCGAACCAGTACGCGTAGCGCACCAGAAAGCCCGCGAGCGGACCGACGTAGTGCTCCGCATAGGCGCCGAACGAGCCGGCCGTCGGATGCGCGACCGTCATTTCGGCGAGCGCGCCCATCAGCAGCAGCGCGATCAGCGCGCCGATCGCATACGAAACCAACACGCTCGGGCCCGCGAGCCCGATCGCGAACCCGCTGCCGAGGAACAGCCCCGTGCCGATCGCGCCGCCGATCGCGATCATCGCCATCTGCCCCGATGTGAGCGCGTGGCGCAACCCTTGTTCGCGCGCGACGATGTTGTCGAACGATCGTTGTTGTCGTGTCACTGCGTTACCACTCCCCTGCACCGCCGTGGCGCCGCTGGCGCCGGATAAAACGAAACGGCGCGGAGAACTTCCCGCGCCGTTCGCATGAACCGCCAATTATCGCTTACTCGACTTCGACCGTCTCTTCGTTCGGCTTGTGCGGCGGATTCGCCAGCTTGTCGAACGACAACTGCACCTTGTCGTTCTCGTCGACGTCGACCGTCACGTGACCGCCCGCCACCAGCTTGCCGAACAGCAGCTCGTCCGCCAGCGCACGACGGATCGTGTCCTGGATCAGCCGCTGCATCGGCCGCGCGCCCATCAGCGGGTCGAACCCGTGCTTGGCCAGATGCTTGCGCAGCGCGTCGGTGAACAGCGCATCGACCTTCTTCTCGTGCAGCTGCTCCTCGAGCTGGATCAGGAACTTGTCGACCACGCGCATGATGATTTCCTCATCGAGCGAGCGGAAGCTGATGATCGCGTCCAGACGGTTGCGGAACTCCGGCGTGAACAGGCGCTTGATGTCGTTCATCTCGTCGCCCGTCTCGCGCCGCGTCGTGAAGCCGATGGTCGCCTTCTGCATCGACTCGGCGCCCGCGTTCGTCGTCATGATGATGATGACGTTGCGGAAATCCGCCTTGCGGCCGTTGTTGTCCGTCAGCGTGCCGTGGTCCATCACCTGCAGCAGCACGTTGAAGATGTCCGGATGCGCCTTCTCGATTTCGTCGAGCAGCAGCACGCAATGCGGCTTCTTCGTGACGGCTTCGGTCAGCAGCCCGCCCTGGTCGAACCCGACGTAGCCCGGCGGCGCGCCGATCAGACGGCTCACCGCATGACGCTCCATGTATTCCGACATGTCGAAGCGGATCAGCTCGATGCCGAGCGTAAACGCGAGCTGGCGCGCCACTTCGGTCTTGCCGACGCCGGTCGGGCCGGAGAACAGGAACGCGCCGATCGGCTTGTCCATCTTGCCGAGGCCCGCGCGCGCCATCTTGATCGACGCCGCGAGCGCGTCGATCGCCGGATCCTGGCCGAACACGACGCTCTTCAGGTCGCGATCGAGCGTCTGCAGCTTGCTGCGGTCGTCCTGCGACACGCTCTGGGCCGGCACGCGCGCGATCTTCGAGATGATTTCCTCGATCTCGCTCTTGCCGATCGTCTTCTTCTGCTTCGACTTCGGCAGGATGCGTTGCGCGGCGCCCGCTTCGTCGATCACGTCGATCGCCTTGTCGGGCAGATGGCGGTCGGTGATGAAGCGCGCCGACAGTTCGGCCGCGGCCGACAGCGCGCCCGACGAATACTTGACGCCGTGATGCTCCTCGAAGCGCGACTTCAGCCCGCGCAGGATCGCGACCGTCTGCTCGACGGTCGGCTCCGACACGTCGACCTTCTGGAAGCGCCGCGACAGCGCCGCATCCTTCTCGAAGATGCCGCGATATTCGGTGAAGGTGGTCGCGCCGATGCACTTGAGCGTGCCCGACGACAGCGCGGGCTTCAGCAGGTTCGATGCGTCGAGCGTGCCGCCCGACGCGGCGCCCGCGCCGATCAGCGTGTGAATCTCGTCGATGAACAGGATCGCGTGCGGACGCTCCTTGAGCTCCTTGAGCACCGTCTTCAGACGCTGTTCGAAGTCGCCCCGATACTTGGTGCCCGCGAGCAGCGCGCCCATGTCGAGCGAATACACCTGCGCGTTCGCGAGAATGTCCGGCACCTCGCCGCGCGTAATGCGATAGGCGAGCCCTTCGGCGATCGCCGTCTTGCCGACGCCGGCTTCGCCGACGAGCAGCGGATTGTTCTTGCGCCGACGGCACAGCACCTGCACCACACGCTCGACCTCCGGCTCGCGGCCGATCAGCGGATCGATGCGGCCGTCCTTCGCCATCTGGTTCAGGTTCTGCGTGAACTGGGCGAGCGGGGTCTCCTTCTGCGCGTTCGCGTCTTCGCTTTCCGCATTGCCGTCGGTCGACTTCGCGGCTTCGCCGCCATTCGTCTTCGCGATGCCGTGCGAAATGAAGTTCACCACGTCGAGACGCGTCACGCCCTGCTGCTGCAGGTAATAGACGGCATGCGAATCCTTCTCGCCGAAGATCGCGACCAGCACGTTCGCGCCGGTCACCTCCTTCTTGCCGTTCGACGTCGACTGGACGTGCATGATCGCGCGCTGGATCACGCGCTGGAAACCGAGCGTCGGCTGGGTATCGACATCGTCGGTGCCCGGCACGGTCGGCGTGTTGTCGTGGATGAAATTGCGCAGGTTCTGACGCAAGTCCTCGATATTGGCCGCACACGCGCGCAACACCTCGGCTGCCGTCGGATTATCCAGCAGGGCCAGCAACAGGTGCTCTACCGTAATGAATTCATGGCGCGCCTGACGTGCTTCCATGAACGCCATGTGCAGGCTGACTTCCAATTCCTGGGCAATCATGCTTCCTCCATCACGCACTGCAGCGGATGCCCGGCCTGCCGCGCATGGGTAACGACTTGCTCAACCTTGGTCGACGCGATGTCCCGCGTATAGACCCCACATACCCCTCGCCCTTCGCGATGGACCTTCAGCATGATCTGCGTGGCCGTCTCGCGATCCTTCTTGAAATACTCCTGGACGACCATGACGACGAACTCCATTGGCGTGAAGTCGTCGTTGAGCAGCACCACCTTGTACATCGAAGGCGGCTTGAGCTTCTGCTGCTTGCGTTCCAGGACGGTGCTGTCCTGCTTGTCCGGGATAATCGCCATACACCCATTCTAAACAACTCGGACAGGCCCGCAATCCTGCCATTACCCGACCGACAGGCCGGCGCCCTTCGTGGTTCCCGACGACGCGCGATCGTCTTCGTGCCATACGAAAGCCGGCTGCGGTGCCGGCTTTCACGCGTGGCGCGGAACACGAACCGTCAGGAGGAAACCGCACCGGACCGTCGCATCCGCATCCAGTATCCCACAAGCCGGGACGACTCGATCGCGTGTCACTCGAGCCTGGTATATGAACCGATTATGCGACTTTTCAAGTGCGCGCGCTCGGCGGCATGCTGCGAAGCAAAGCCGGAAAAACCCTGAAAATGGGTTCTTTACAACGTCCCTCCAAACGTCTAAAAATTCCGCTTGACACTCAAATAAAGAGCGCCAACAATCAAGCTGGCACCTTTTTTCATTCGCCGGCTGGCGAAATGAAAAGGGCCGAAGGTGAGCTTGTGAGGGGGGAACGGCTGTATTTACGGTCGTTTAGCTTTTCGAGCGTGCTCGTGGTAAGTAGCAGCGACTGTGTGACAGGGGAAGTAGGAAATGGCAACTGGTATCGTTAAGTGGTTCAACGACGCGAAGGGCTTCGGTTTCATCACTCCCGACGAGGGCGGTGAAGATCTGTTTGCGCACTTCTCGGCCATCAACATGCAGGGCTTCAAGACCCTGAAGGAAGGCCAGAAGGTAAGCTTCGAGGTCGTTCAAGGGCCGAAGGGCAAGCAAGCGTCGAACATCCAGGCCGCGTAAGGGCACCGGATATCGGACGAAGAAACCCGGCATTGCGCCGGGTTTCTTTTTTTCAGGCCGGCCAATCGTTAATTCGATTGGCCGGCCTTTTCGTTCAATCCCAATAATTGAACGCGCATTGTCCACGCGTACACGCAAATCGAATGCGTTCATACGCGTGAAACAAAATGATTCGCCGTTACACGACTTTCAGCGTGCCCATCATGCCCAGGTCCTCGTGCTCCAGAATATGGCAGTGAAACATGCGCTCGCCGGGCATGTCCTGCTTCACCAGTAGCGTGACGGTTTCGCCGCTGCGCACGTTCACCGTATCGCGCCAGGCACGGAACGGCTCGGCCGTGCGCGTGCCGCCGGATGCACGTTCGGTCACCTGAAACTGCGTGCCGTGCAAGTGGAACGGATGATCCATGTCGGTGGTGTTGCGGATCGTCCAGCGCTCGAGTTCGCCGCGCCGGCTCGTCAGCGTCGCCCGGTGCGGCGCGTAGGTCGCGCCGTTGATCATGAAGCGCATCCCGGCCGGCCGGCCGTGCGCCGGGCCGCTCATCATCGCGTTCATGTCCATCGCCTCGCCGAGCGCGACGTCCTTGTCCGCGACCGGCTCGCCCGGCGCGGGCACGGCGCGCAACGTGGCCGGCAGCGCCCGCGCGGCGGCCGGCGCGAACGTGACGTCGGCCAGCGGCAGCGCCGGATCGGGCGGCAGGCTGCCGCGGCCGCCGTCGTGCGACATCGCCATCTTGCGGCGATCGTATTCGGCCGCCTGCAGCACGGCGCGTGACGCGCGATCGCCGGCCCGCACCAGCAGTTCCGCGCGCTCGCCCGGAGCCAGCAGCAGCGAGGTCACGCGACGCGGCGTTTCGAACAGCCCGCCGTCGGTGCCGACATGCTCGAATGCGCGTCCGTCGTCGAACGCGACGCACACGTAGCGCGCGCTGCATGCGTTCCAGACGCGCCAGCGCTCGTCGCCCGCGACGTCGATGCGCGGCCGGCGCGCGCCGTTGACCAGCGCGAACTGGCCTTCGCGGCCGTTCATCCAGTCCATCATGTCGTTCGGCGGAATCGAGCCGTCGCTCGCGAGCTTCAGATCCGACACGAACAGGTGGCGCTCGGGCCAGCCGGCGAGCGGATCGTCGGCCGCACGCACGATGAACGGACCGGCCAGCCCGCGAAACGCCTGCTCGGCCGTCATCATGTGCGGATGCGGGTGATACCAGTACGTGCCCGCACTGCCCTTCGGCAGCGTGAAGCGATAGACCCGCGACGCGCCCGGCGCGACCGGATCCGACGGGTTGCCGTCCTGCTCGGGCGGCACCGGCAGGCCGTGCCAGTGGATCGTCGACGGCTGCGGCAGCTTGTTCACGAAGCGGATTTCGACGGTGTCGCCCTCGTGCACGTCGATCAGCGGGCCGACCACCGGCCCGGCAGTGCCCGCGCCGAACTGCCAGAAGGTCGTCGGATGCGTATGTTGCAACATCGGACGCGCGACCGGCTGCGCGACCAGCGTCGCGCGGAACGTGCCGGCTTCGCCGCTTTCGTTCGCGAGCGTGCGCAACGGTGCGAGCGGCGCGCCGGCCGGCAGCGCGTCGACGGCCGCGAGCGCGGCCGGTGCAGGCTTCGCGTGCTGCGCGTGATCCGCCATCCCCGCCATGCCGGGCATGTCGTCCATCGGTTCCATGCCGGCCATGCCCGCATGAGCGGCCTGCTGCGCCCACGCGCTGCGTGCAAACAGCGATGCGGCTGCGACACCGATCGCGTACGACAGGAAGGTTCTCCGTATCATCAATCGTTCCTCGTTATGGGTGCTGTATCGCGCGGCCGCCGCGACACCGGTGCCACCGGTGCCACCGGTGCCGCCGGTGCCGCCGGTGCCGCCGGTGCCGCCGGTGCCGCCGGTGCGTAATGGACCCGCCGCGACGAGAAACCGGATGGCCGCGCCATCATAACCGCAGCCTCGGGCGACGGCGCAGCGCGGGCCGCCAAGGGCCTGCCCGCGTCAATACGCCGCAGCGCTCGGGGGCTCGCATGACTCGCCTGCCTCGAGCGGCGCCTGCGCGCGATTCCCGACGCCCCGACGCGCTCCAGACCCCGCTCCAACGAGCCCGGCCACACCACACGCTATGCGCAATCGACACAGCGTTCGCCGGTTGTATCTACCGGCCTAACCCGCGCGACAGGCGCGCCCTGTCGAAAATCCGCCAATTTTTCACGATGCGGAACAACGCCTTGCGTTATAAAAATTCGTGGTGCAGGGCACAAATTCGCTGTTTCGCGATGCCAAAAATCGTTCCGCAATACAAAACACACGACGTAAGCCAATGTTTATAAAGCAATATTTTTCTCTCGAAAAAGCACTCTACGCGCACCATCGGACGCGGCCGCAGACGTAGACTTTGTTCCATGCACTGACGCTTCGCCGCGACGTTCAACACGGCACCCGATACGGACCACCGGCCGGGCCACCGTCGGACCAACCGGCAGACGTCACAACAGAATCGCTTGCAATCAGATAGGGAGAACGGAAATGAAGGGATTTCGCTTTGGTTCGGCGCTCGGGTCGTTCTATATCCTGCCCGGCAACGGCGGCTGGGAAGCCAGCTTCGGCAACGCTCGGCTCGGCGCGTTCTCGTGCCCCGAAGTCGCAGCCGACCACATCTCCCGCGGCGACTGCGAGCAGTTGTCCGACCTCGACACGGCCACGCTCGAAGTGCCGCACGAAATCGCCGAATGGGAAATCGTTCACGTCTGAATGAACGCCCCGCAACGCAAAACGCCCCGGGCGACCGGGGCGTTTTCATGTTCGGCGCGACGGCGAGCCGCGCAGGCTGCTGCCGTCGCCGCGACGCGGCCGCTGTCAGGCGACTGCGTCGACGATCGCGTTCAGCGTCGCGCTCGGACGCATCGCCTGGCTCGTCAGCGCGACGTCCGGACGGTAGTAGCCGCCGATCGCCTGCGCCTTGCCCTGCGCCGCACCGAGTTCTTCCAGAATGCGCGCTTCGTTGTCGGCGAGCGACTTCGCGACGCCTTCGAATTGCGCCTTCAGTGCTGCGTCCTCGGTCTGCTCCGCCAGCGCCTGCGCCCAGTACATGCACAGGTAGAAGTGGCTGCCGCGGTTGTCGATGCCGCCGACCTTGCGCGCGGGCGAGCGGTTTTCATCGAGGAACTTGCCGGTCGCGCGATCGAGCGTCTTCGCGAGCACCAGCGCCTTCGGGTTGTGGTACGCGTTGCCGAGGTGCTCGAGCGACGCAGCCAGCGCGAGGAATTCGCCGAGCGAATCCCAACGCAGGAAGCCTTCTTCGACGAACTGCTGCACGTGCTTCGGCGCCGAACCGCCCGCACCCGTTTCGAACATGCCGCCACCGGCCATCAGCGGCACGATCGACAGCATCTTCGCGCTGGTGCCGAGTTCCATGATCGGGAACAGGTCGGTCAGGTAGTCGCGCAGCACGTTGCCGGTCACCGAGATCGTGTCCTTGCCCGCACGGATGCGCTCGAGCGAGAAGCGCGTCGCGTCGACCGGCGTCATGATGCGGATATCGAGGCCGTTCGTGTCGTGATCCTTCAGGTAGCGTTCGACCTTCGCGATGATCTGCGCGTCGTGCGCGCGCACCGGGTCGAGCCAGAACACGGCCGGTGCGCCGGTCGCGCGCGCGCGGTTGACCGCGAGCTTGACCCAGTCCTGCACCGGTGCGTCCTTCGTCTGGCACATGCGCCAGATGTCGCCCGACTCGACCGCATGTTCGAGCAGCACGTTGCCGGCTTCGTCGGTGACGCGCACCACGCCGTCAGCGGGGATCAGGAACGTCTTGTCGTGCGAACCGTACTCCTCGGCGGCCTGCGCCATCAGGCCCACGTTCGGCACGCTGCCCATCGTGACCGGGTCGAACGCGCCATGCTGCTTGCAGTCCTCGATCACCGCCTGATAGACGCCCGCGTAGCAGCGGTCCGGAATCACGGCCTTCGCGTCGTGCAGCTGGCCGTCGACGCCCCACATGCCGCCCGAATCGCGGATCATCGCCGGCATCGACGCGTCGACGATCACGTCGCTCGGCACGTGCAGGTTGGTGATGCCCTTGTCCGAGTTGACCATCGCGAGGCGCGGGCGCACCGCGTACTCGGCCTTGATGTCGGCTTCGATCGCTTCGCGCGTATCGGCCGGCAGGTCCTTCAGGCGCGCGTACAGGTCGCCGATCCCGTTGTTCGGGTTGAAGCCGGCCTGCGCGAGCACGTCGGCGTGCTTCGCGAGCACGTCGCCGTAGAACACCGACACGAAGTGGCCGAACATGATCGGGTCCGAGACCTTCATCATGGTCGCCTTCAGGTGCACCGAAAACAGCACGTCCTGCGCCTTCGCGTCGGCGATTTGCGCTTCGATGAAGCTGCGCAGCGCCTTGCGGCTCATCACCGATGCGTCGATGACTTCACCGGCCTTCACGGCCGTCTTTTCCTTCAGCACCTTCTTCACGCCGTCGGTCGTCGTGAGTTCGATCTTGACGCTGCCGGCGTCGGCGATCAGCGCCGACTTCTCGCTGCCGTAGAAATCGCCGTCGGTCATGTGCGCGACGTGCGACTTCGACGTGGGCTTCCATGCGCCCATCTTGTGCGGATGCTTGCGTGCGTAGTTCTTCACCGACAGCGGCGCGCGGCGGTCCGAGTTGCCTTCGCGCAGCACCGGGTTCACCGCGCTGCCCTTGATCTTGTCGTAACGGGCCTTGACCGCCTTTTCCTCGTCGGTCGACGGCTCTTCCGGATAGGCGGGCAGCTTGTAGCCCTGAGCCTGGAGTTCGGCGATCGCCGCCTTCAGCTGCGGCACCGATGCGCTGATGTTCGGCAGCTTGATGATGTTCGCTTCAGGCTTCAGCGTGAGCTGGCCCAGGTCGGCCAGATCGTCGGAACCCTTCTGCTCCGGCGGCAGCACGTCGGCGAATGCCGCGATGATGCGGCCGGCGAGCGAGATGTCGCGCGTTTCGACGGCGACGCCCGACGAGTGCGTGAAGGCCTTGACGATCGGCAGCAGCGAGTAGGTCGCGAGCGCGGGCGCTTCGTCGGTGAGGGTGTAGATGATCTTGGGCGAAGTGGACATGGTCGATGCGTTGCTACGTGAAAATTTGGGGCTGAATAGCGCCGGCGGTAACCGGCGGGGGAGCGACCGGGTGGATCGCGAAAGGAGCGCGCCGGCTAGCCGGGCGGTGGTGTTGCGAGGGCCGTCATGTTCTACCTTGCAGGGCATGCACGCCGCTTCGCGGCGCCGCGGCCCGCATGCCGGACCGTCCTGCCAACAAACCTGCCGTTCGTGAAACGCCCCGGCGCCGGCAGTAGGCGCCGGGGCGGCCGGCATGCGCCGGCCTGCCCGCGAGGGGCGCTTACATGTTCTCGATCAGCACGTCGCCGAAGCCCGAGCACGACACCTGCGTCGCACCTTCCATCAGGCGCGCGAAGTCGTACGTGACGCGCTTCTGCAGGATCGACTTCTCCATCGCGGCGATGATCGTGTCGGCCGCTTCCGTCCAGCCGAGGTGGCGCAGCATCATTTCGGCCGACAGGATCTCGGAACCGGGGTTCACGTAGTCCTTGCCCGCGTACTTCGGCGCCGTGCCGTGGGTCGCCTCGAACATCGCGACCGAGTCCGACAGGTTCGCACCCGGCGCGATCCCGATCCCGCCGACCTGCGCGGCCAGTGCGTCGGAGACGTAGTCGCCGTTTAGGTTCAGCGTGGCGATCACGTCGTATTCGGCCGGACGCAGCAGGATCTGCTGCAGGAACGCGTCGGCGATCGAATCCTTGATGACGATCTCGGCGCCCGTCTTCGGGTTCTTCACGCGCATCCACGGGCCACCGTCGATCAGCTCGCCGCCGAATTCCTTCTGCGCGAGCGCATAACCGGCGTCACGGAACAGGCCTTCCGTGAACTTCATGATGTTGCCCTTGTGCACCAGCGTGACCGACTTGCGATCGTTGTCGATCGCATACTGGATCGCCTTGCGCACGAGACGCTCGGTGCCTTCGGTCGACACGGGCTTGATGCCGATCCCCGAGGTTTCCGGGAAGCGGATCTTCTTCACGCCCATCTCGTCCTGCAGGAACTTGATGACCTTCTTCGCCTGCTCGGAGCCGGCCGCCCACTCGATGCCCGCGTAGATGTCTTCCGAGTTCTCGCGGAAGATCACCATGTCGATCTTCTGCGGCTCGCGCACCGGCGACGGCACGCCCTTGAAATACTGGATCGGGCGCAGGCACACGTAGAGGTCGAGCTCCTGGCGCAGCGCGACGTTCAGCGAGCGGATGCCGCCGCCGACCGGCGTCGTGAGCGGCCCCTTGATCGAAACGACGTATTCCTTCAGCACCTGCAGCGTTTCGTCGGGCAGCCATACGTCCGGGCCGTACACCTTCGTCGCCTTCTCGCCGGCGAAGATCTCCATCCAGTGGATCTTGCGCTTGCCCTTGTACGTATGCGCGACCGCCGCATCGACGACCTTGATCATCACCGGCGTGATGTCGAAGCCGGTACCGTCGCCTTCGATGTAAGGGATGATCGGCTGATCGGAAACGTTGAGCGAGAAGTCCTTGTTGACGGTGATCTTGTCACCGCCTTCCGGAACCTTGATGTGCTGATACGGCATGATCGACTCCAGTGACGTGGCTGAGCAGGTGATGCTGGTCGAAACTGCGCGCGCGGCGGGTGGCCCTTGCCACCGTCGTGACGGCAACAGCGAGCCGCTATTCTAGCGCCCCAACCGCGGCCGGCGGCACGAAGCGCGACGCTGCGTATCAAGTCTTCCCTTATGTCTTATATAAGACAGAGGACTTGCCGTTCCGTATTATGCATTAAGATTCCGCCATTTGCCATAGACCGCCCGCCGCGCCGCCCGCGCCTTGCGCACGACAGGCCGCGGGCCGCCCCGCCATGACCTTGATCGCCCTCAACAAGCCGTTCGGCACGATTTGCCAGTTTTCCGCGCACGAGACGCGGCCGTCGCTCGGCGACTGGGTAAAAACGCCCGGCGTGTACGCGGCCGGCCGGCTCGACGCCGACAGCGAAGGGCTGCTGCTGCTCACCGACGACGGCGCACTGCAGGCGCGCATCGCCGAGCCGCGCCACAAGCTCGTCAAGCGCTACTGGGCGCAGGTCGACGGCGCGCCGGACGCGGCCGACCTGAAGGCGCTCGCGCGCGGCGTCGATCTCGGCGACTATGTGACGCGCCCGTGCCGCGCCGAATTCATCGAGCCGCCCGCCGCGCTGTGGCCCCGCACGCCGCCGATCCGCTACCGCGCCGCGATCCCGACCACCTGGATCGAACTCGCGATCACCGAAGGAAAGAACCGCCAGGTGCGCCGGATGACGGCCGCGGTCGGCTTCCCGACGTTGCGTCTCGTGCGCGTCGGCATCGGCGCACTAGATATATTCGCGCTCGGCATTGCGCCGGGCGAAACAATCGAGCTGCCGCCGCGGGCGCCATGGGACGGTTTCGCGCGTGCCGACTGAAAGCTCGGCCGGGCCGAAAATCGAGCGTCGATTTTTTCGTCATCTGTTTCGTCAACCGCCCGCGAAGATCGCGCGTTAAACCACGCAGATGCCACCCTGAGCTATCCGGCATTGGCAGCCGAGCCGTTATTTACGCGTTTGCGTCACGAAAGTGACGTTTTCTTCGAATACGATTCGGCGCCCGCAGCGCAATGAGAAATTTCTCGAAGCGTCTGTCAACCGAAAGGTGGATGGCACCGTTAGACGTCATGACTCCTATGCCGGGTCATTTGGTTAATTAACTAAAGCTGAGGAACACAACATGAACAAACTGATCGCCGCTCTGGTCGCTGGCCTCTTCGCAACGGCTGCTTTCGCACAAGCATCGGCTCCGGAAGCTGCTTCGGCTGCTGCTCCGGCAGCTGCTTCGGCACCGGCAAAGCACGCTGCCAAGAAGCACCACGCAAAGAAGAAGCACCACGCAGCTAAGAAGGCAGCTAGCGAAGCCGAAGCTCCGGCAGCTGCTTCGAACTAAGCAAGCTTGCTGTAATAACGCAGTCAAGAACACGCAGTCTTGCCGTTCTTACGGCGTTGAAAGGCAGATCACCGCGAGGCGATCTGCCTTTTTCCTTTTGTGCCCGCCGCTACGCTTCGCGTACCATGCGGGTCTCGTTTTCCCGATAGGAGCCTTGCTGTGCGACTCTCCCTGCGCTCGTCGCTCGGCCGCCTTGCGCGCGCCGCCGTGTTTCCCGCCGCGCTCGCCGTGCTCGCGCTCGGCATGCAGACCGTCCACGCCCAGGTGCCGCCCGGCGCGAAGCAGCCGAGCGAGTTCCCGCGCGTGAAGCTGCGCGCCGGCATGTACGTGATCGACGCGGCCGTCGCCGCCAATGACGCCGATCGCGAACAGGGGCTGATGTACCGCTCGCAGCTCGCGCCGAACGAAGGCATGCTGTTCGTGTTCAACGAGAACGCCGTGCACTGCTTCTGGATGAAGAACACGCTGATCCCGCTGTCCATCGCGTTCATCCGCGCCGACGGCACGATCACCGACATCGACGAGATGAAGGCCGAGACGACCGACAACCACTGCCCGCGCAACAACGGCGTGTATGCGCTCGAAATGAGCAAGGGCTGGTTCGCGGCGAAAGGCATCAAGCCGGGCATGAAGCTCGACGGGCTGCCCAAGGCCCCGTAATACATCGGCGGCGGCACCGCCGCGCATCGAACCAGGCCGGTCGCCCGTGGCGCACCGGCTTTTTTTGCGCCGCCCGCCGGCCCTCGCCTTGATTCGGTCGCCGCCGACCGCATCTGCAAAAGCCACGGACAAGCGCTATCCTTTAAATCTCGCTAGTTCCAGTCCGGGCCGCCATATCAGCCGGCCCGCTTACGATCCGAACCACCAGGAGGTTCACGTGCCCCGCAAAACCCCCATCGAGCGCTATCGCAATATCGGGATCAGCGCTCACATCGATGCCGGCAAGACCACCACGACCGAGCGCATCCTGTTTTACACCGGCGTGAGCCACAAGATCGGTGAAGTGCACGACGGCGCGGCCACGATGGACTGGATGGAGCAGGAGCAGGAACGCGGCATCACGATCACGTCGGCCGCCACCACGGCCTTCTGGAAGGGCATGGCCGGCAACTATCCGGAACACCGCATCAACATCATCGACACCCCCGGGCACGTCGACTTCACGATCGAGGTCGAGCGCTCGATGCGCGTGCTCGACGGCGCGTGCATGGTCTACGACTCGGTCGGCGGCGTGCAGCCGCAGTCCGAAACGGTGTGGCGTCAGGCGAACAAGTACAAGGTGCCGCGCATCGCGTTCGTCAACAAGATGGACCGCATCGGCGCGGACTTCTTCCGCGTGCAGAAACAGATCGGCGAGCGCCTGAAGGGCGTCGCCGTGCCGATCCAGATTCCGATCGGCGCGGAAGATCATTTCCAGGGCGTCGTCGACCTCGTCAAGATGAAGGCGATCGTATGGGACGACGAAAGCCAGGGCGTGAAATTCACGTACGAGGACATCCCGGCGAATCTCGTCGAGCTCGCGCACGAGTGGCGCGAGAAGATGGTCGAGGCGGCCGCGGAAGCGAGCGAGGAGCTGCTCGAGAAGTACCTGCACGACCATGAATCGCTGACCGAGGACGAGATCAAGGGCGCCTTGCGCAAACGCACGATCGCCAACGAGATCGTGCCGATGCTGTGCGGCAGCGCGTTCAAGAACAAGGGCGTGCAGGCGATGCTCGACGCGGTGATCGACTATCTGCCGTCGCCGGTCGACGTGCCCGCGATCCTCGGCCACGACTTCGCCGATCCGGACAAGCCTGCGGAACGTCATCCGAGCGACGACGAGCCGTTCTCGTCGCTCGCGTTCAAGATCATGACCGACCCGTTCGTCGGCCAGCTGATCTTCTTCCGCGTGTATTCGGGGGTCGTCGAGTCGGGCGACACCGTGCTGAACGCGACCAAGGACAAGAAGGAGCGGCTCGGCCGGATCCTGCAGATGCACGCGAACGAGCGCAAGGAAATCAAGGAAGTGCGCGCGGGCGACATCGCGGCGGCGGTCGGCCTGAAGGAAGCGACCACCGGCGACACGCTGTGCGACCCGGCCAAGCCGATCATCCTCGAGAAGATGGAGTTCCCGGAGCCGGTGATCTCGCAGGCCGTCGAGCCGAAGACGAAGGCCGACCAGGAAAAGATGGGCCTCGCGCTGAACCGTCTCGCGCAGGAAGACCCGTCGTTCCGCGTGCAGACCGACGAGGAATCGGGCCAGACGATCATCTCCGGGATGGGCGAGCTGCACCTCGAAATCCTGGTCGACCGGATGAAGCGCGAATTCGGCGTCGAGGCGACGGTCGGCAAGCCGCAGGTCGCGTATCGCGAAACGGTGCGCACCACGGCGACCGACGTCGAGGGCAAGTTCGTCAAGCAGTCGGGCGGGCGCGGCCAGTACGGCCACGCGGTCATCACGCTCGAACCGAATCCCGGCAAGGGCTACGAGTTCCTCGACGAGATCAAGGGCGGCGTGATTCCGCGCGAATACATCCCGGCCGTCGACAAGGGCATCATCGACACGCTCAAGAGCGGCGTGCTCGCGGGCTACCCGGTCGTCGACGTGAAGGTGCATCTGGTGTTCGGCTCGTACCACGACGTCGACTCGAACGAAAACGCGTTCCGGATGGCCGGCTCGATGGCGTTCAAGGAAGCGATGCGCCGCGCGAAGCCGGTGCTGCTCGAGCCGATGATGGCCGTCGAGGTCGAGACGCCCGAGGACTTCATGGGCAACGTGATGGGCGACCTCTCCAGCCGCCGCGGCATCGTGCAGGGGATGGAGGACATCGCGGGCGGCGGCGGCAAGCTGGTGCGCGCCGAAGTGCCGCTCGCCGAGATGTTCGGCTACTCGACGTCGCTGCGCTCGGCGACGCAGGGCCGCGCGACCTACACGATGGAGTTCAAGCACTACGCGGAAACGCCGGCGAACGTGTCGGAAGCCGTGATCAACGCGAAAACGAAGTAAGCGCGGGGCGGCGCGCGCCGCTGCGCGGCAAGCTGCCATCCGTCCAGCCCGTCCGAATCCGGACGGGCTTTTTTTCGTCCGCGCGCGGGCACGCGTTTTTGACCCGCGAACCCGGCGACTTTTTCGCGTGACACAATCGGCGCTCGATTCGTCCGAAGGAAACGCCGCGATGCCGCCGACCCCTGCCCTGCGCCGCCTGCTGATGCTGTATGCCGGCTTGATCGCCGCCAACTTGGCCGTCTGGGTTTGGGCGCTCGCGGTGCTGCGCGACCATCCGCTGCTGCTCGGCACCGCCGCCGTCGCGTACGGGCTCGGGCTGCGTCATGCGGTGGACGCCGATCACATCGCGGCGATCGACGTCGCGACCCGCAAGCTGATGCACGACGGCCGGCGGCCGGTCACGGTCGGCCTGTTCTTCTCGCTCGGCCATTCGACGATCGTGGTCGCCGCGACGCTCGGCGTCGCGCTGACCGCGTTCGCGCTGCGCGAGCGCTTCGACGCGTTCCGCGAACTCGGCGGCACGCTCGGCACCGCGGTGTCGGCGGCCTTCCTGCTGGTGCTCGCATGCATGAACCTCGCGATCCTGCGCGACGTGTGGCGGCGCTATCGCCGCGCGCCCGGTCACGCACACGGCGGCACGCATACGCATCGCCCGGCCGGCTTCGTCGCGCGGCTGCTGCGCCCGCTGTTCCGGTTCGTGTCGAAGAGCTGGCACATGTATCCGGTCGGCGTGCTGTTCGGACTCGGTTTCGACACCGCAACGGAAATCGCACTGCTCGCGATCGCGGCGGCACACGCGAGTCACGCGCTGCCGGTCTATGCGGTCATGCTGTTCCCCGCACTGTTCGCGGCCGGCATGACGCTGATCGACTCGACCGACAACGTGCTGATGATGCATGCGTACGGATGGGCGATGGACGACCCGCAACGCAAGCTGCTCTACAACGCGAGCATCACGTTGGTGTCGGCGGTCGTGGCACTGGCGGTCGGCGGGATCGAGGCGGCCGGCCTGCTGGCGGACAAGCTGTCGTTGACCGGCCCCGTGCGCGATGGGCTCGATGCCGTCGGTCAGCACTTCGGCGCGCTCGGCTACGGGATCGTCGCGCTGTTCGTCGTCGCCTGGGTCGCGTCGATCCTCTGTCATCGCTGGCCGCGCGCGGCCGACACGACGGCGCGCTGAACGTAGTCCGACGCTTCATCGCGGCAACACAGCGCACACCGGCGACGGTGTTTCCAACGCTGTAGTGCGGCATATCCGCGCGTAGTCGGTCGATGGCGTGAGCTCGCCGTCTGCGCGGTACACGGCGGTCCGTGTGCGCAGAAGCGAACGACAACGGCAACCGCGGCGCCACCAACCGGCGCACCGCATCCCGCAATCGCTTCAGAGCATTTCGAGCGCGCGCTTGCTGCGCGGCGG
This sequence comes from Burkholderia sp. B10, assembly GCF_004368385.1. Lineage (NCBI taxonomy): Bacteria > Pseudomonadati > Pseudomonadota > Betaproteobacteria > Burkholderiales > Burkholderiaceae > Burkholderia > Burkholderia sp. B10. The sequence goes on from NZ_PQMX01000010.1 coordinate 96,380, forward strand.
ACGGAAGTACGCGTCGAGCTGCGCGCGCTCGTCGTCGCTCAGCACGAGATCGAGCGCCGCACGATTGTCGCGCACGTGTTCGATCCGCGACGCCTTCGGAATCGCGATCACCTGCGGCTGCGCGAGCACCCATGCAAGCGCGACGCGCATGACCAACACGCCGCGCTGCCGCGCGATCTCGTCGAGCGGCGAATGCTTCGGCAACCGTCCGTGATCGACCGGGCTGTACGCCATCGCCGGTATCCGGCGCTCGCGCAGCCACGGCAGCAGATCGAATTCCGGACCGCGGCGCGCCAGGTTGTACAGGATCTGGTTGGTCGCGCAGGCGCCGCCGCCCGCGTCGTCGACGAGTTCGGCCATGTCCGACGTGTCGAAATTGCTGACGCCCCAATGGCGAATCTTCCCGGCGCGCCGCAGCGCCTCGAAGCCGTCGACCGTCTCGTCGAGCGGCACCGCGCCGCGCCAGTGCAGCAGGTACAGGTCGATGCGATCGGTGTGCAAGCGCTTCAGGCTCGCGTCGCACGCAGCGACGACGCCGCGCCGGCTCGCATGATGCGGATACACCTTGCTGACGATGAAGACATCGTCGCGCAGGCCGGCGAGCGCGTCGCCGACCAATTCCTCGGTCGCACCGTCGCCATACATCTCCGCGGTGTCGATCAGCGTCATCCCGAGCGCGATGCCCTCGCGCAGCGCGGCGATCTCGTCCGCGCGCCGGGCGGGCCGCTCGCCCATTTCCCAAGTACCGAGGCCGAGCTTCGGAATCGTCTCACCGTTCGGCAGGACGACCGTGGCGATCGTGTCTGTCATGCGCTCCTCGCTGCGGATAGTCGGCCGCACACCGCGGCCGACGCATGGGCCAGTGTAGTCAATCGCCGCGCGGCCCGCCTGTTACTGGGCAAAATCCCGTTATAACGGCACCGCATGTTGACTTAGAATGGCCGGCAACCTGATCGATACCCATTCCATGAAGGCACCCACGGACGACCGCTGGCAGGACCTGCGCCCCGACCCCGACAACGACACGCCGCTTTATCTGCAGCTCGCCCGCAAGCTCGGCGACGCGATCCACGACAACCGCTGGGCGGCCGGCGAGGCGCTGCCGTCCGAGCGCGTGCTGTCCGAAGCGCTCGGCGTGTCGCGCATCACCGCGCGCAAGGCGATCGCGCTGCTGGTCGAGCAAGGGCTGATCCGCCGCACGCAGGGCGCCGGCAATTTCATCCAGCCGCGCTACGAGGATCCGCTGTCGCGGCTGTCGAGCTTCAGCGAGATGCTCGAGCGCCGCGGCTTCAAGCCCAGCTCGCAATGGCTCGAGCGCGAGATCCAGCCGGCGAACCGCGACGAAGTGATCCAGCTCGGCCTGTCGCCGGCCGCATCGGTCACGAGGCTCAAGCGCCTGCGCCTCGCCGACGGCATCGTGATGGCCGTCGAGAACTCGACGTTTCCGGCCACGCTGATTCCCGATCCGCAGGCGATCAGCGGTTCGCTGTACAGCTATCTCGAAGCACGCGGCACGCCGATCGTGCGCGCGCTGCAGCATTTCCGCGCGGTCAACGCGAGCGACGAGATCGCGCAGCAGATGGGCATCGCGCCGCACGACGCGCTGCTGCTGATCACGCGCATCGGCTACACGGCCGACCAGCGCGCGATCGAGCTGACCGACACCTACTGCCGCAACGACTACTACGACTTCGTCGTCGAACTGCGCAGGTAGCGCGGGGCGCGCCGCCTTGGCTCACAGCCAGCGCGCGTCGTCGCTGCCGAGCGGCACCGGCGGTTGCGTGAAGCGCGGCGGCGTCGCCGACAGGCGTTCGGCCGGACGCACGGCATCGATCGTGCCGAACGGCGACGCCATCCGCTCCAGCCGGTCGCGCACGTCGTCCGGCGCGAACTCCGGCGCTTGCAGGCCGTCGGGCACGACACCGAACGATTGCAGCCAGCGCCCCGTCTGCGCCAGCGATACGCGCACGTGCCAACTGCCGCCTTGCGTCGCACGCCGCGCGAGCGCGATCATCGCGCCGAACGCCGCGAGATAACCCGTCGCGTGGTCGAGCGCCTGGCACGGCAGATGGCGCGGGCTCGCCGCACCGGCCGCGTGCTGCTCCTGCCACGCGATGCCGCTCGCCGACTGCACGAGGCTGTCGAAGCCGCGCCGCTTCGACCACGGCCCCGCATGCCCGTACGCGGACACCGACACGCAGACGATACCCGGCCGTCGCTGCGCGAGCGCCTCGGGCACGAAGCCGCGTGCCGCGAGCGCGCCCGGGCGGTACGACTGCACGAACACGTCCGCGTCGCGCGCCAGCGCATGCAGCGCGGCGGCGCCTGCGGCGTCGCGCAGGTCGATCCACGTCGAGCGCTTGCCGCGGCCGTTGTCGATCACGAGCGACGCGATGTTCGGCAGGTGCGGGCCGTTGACGAGCAGCGTCTGCGCCCCGTGCGATGCGAGCGTGCGGCCGGCGACCGGCCCCGCGATGATGCGCGTGAGGTCCAGCACGCGTACGCCGGCGAGCGGCCGGTCCGGCTCGCCGCGGCCGATCGCCTCGACCGGCGCGTCGCCGATCCGCTCGATCTCGAACAACGGCAGCGCCGCAAGCGCGCGCGCCTGCTCGTGCGTGGCCCATTCGTCTGCGCTCCTGATCAAGGCCGCGCACAGGCCGGCCTCGGCCAGCGCGGTATCGAGCGCCGCGCCGTCCCAGGTGCGAATCGCCGCGGCGACGTCATCGGGCTGCGGGCCGCAGCCCAGCACGTCGAGAATCCCGTGCAGATGGTGCGGGAAGTTCGCGTGCAACTGGATCCAGCGCGCATCGCGCGTCGCATAGAAGCCGGTGACCGGATGGCGCGGCTCCGGCGGCGGCCCGCCGTCGACGCGCAGATAGCGCTCGCTGCGGAACGCGACGAGCGCGTCGCGCAGCGACACGTCGACACGCTGCGCGACGCCCGTGCGCAGCCGATGACATTCGGCGGCCGCGAGCCCCGCCGCCGCGATCGTCGCCGCGGCCAGCGTGCCGACGTGGAAGGTGGACGGCAACGTCGGGTCCTGCCCGGTCACGGTCACGCGAGCCAGTGCGTCGGGCTCGCCGTGTGCGAGTTGCCACAAACGGGTCAATGCGAGTTCGGGTGTCATCGTGCGAGTGCGCCGTTGGGAAAACGGAATCGAGTCTAGAATTCGCGACGGACGCGATCAATCTTGATTGCGCGAATCAACGCATAACGAATAGTTGTAGCCGGGCCGCGCTTCATGCGCACCGACAGGAGTGATCGAATGAGGTCTCTCAGCGCGCCGCAAGCCGCGGACATTCTCGGCGTCAGCATCAGCACGCTCTATGCGTACGTGAGTCGCGGCCTGCTGCGCTCGCTGCCGGACGGCGCGAGCAAGCGCCGCCGCTACGATGCGGACGAAGTGCATCTGCTCGCACGCCGCCGCGCCGATGCGAAGCGCGCGGGCGGCGTCGCCGAGCGCTCGCTCGACTGGGGTGTGCCCGTGCTCGAATCGAGGATCACGCAGATCGCCGATGGCCGCCTCTACTATCGTGGCATCGATGCGCTCACGCTCGCCCACGACGCGACGCTCGAGGAAACGGCCGCGCGGCTATGGGATTGCGCGCCGGCGCGGCTTGCCGCTGCGTCGCTCGCGTCGACCGGTTTCGACGCCGCGCAATGGCGCGACTGGGCGCGCCGCTGGGCGCATCTCGCGCCGCTGGAGCGCACGCTGGTGCTGCTGCCGGCCGCGGCCGCATCGCTGCCCGGCCGGTGGGCGCCAGGATGCGACGCGCAACTCGACACCGCCGCGCTGCTGCTGCGCGTGACGGCCGCGGCGCTGGCCGGCGTCGCGCCGCGCGACGCGCCCGTGCATCGGCAGCTCGCCGCCGCGTGGGGCATCCGGCGGCGCGCCGACGCCGATCTGCTGCGCCGTGCGCTCGTGCTGTGCGCCGACCACGAGCTGAACCCGTCGACCTTCGCGGTGCGCTGCATCGCGTCGACGGGCACCCATCTGTTCGGCGCGATCGCGGGCGGGCTCGCCGCACTGTCGGGCCCGCGGCACGGCGGCGAGACGTTGCGCGCCGGTGCGCTGCTCGACGAAGCGGCGCACGCCGCCGACCTCGATCGCTACCTCGCGCAGCGGCTCGCGCGCGACGAGCGCAGCGAGGGCGCGCGCACGGCGCTGGCCGGCTTCGCGCATCCGCTCTATCCCGACGGCGATCCGCGCGCACGCGCGCTGCTCGATGCGCTTTGCACGACGCAGCCCGAACGGCAGCCGCTGCGCGCAGCGGGCGCGCTGGCCGCGCGCGTCGAGGCGGCCACCGGCCTGCGGCCGACGATCGATTTCGCGCTCGCGGTGCTGGAGCGCACGCTCGCGCTGCCCGCAGGCGCCGGCTTCACGCTGTTCGCGGCCGGCCGCACGGCCGGCTGGATCGCGCATGCGATCGAACAGTATGCGGACGGCAAGCTGATCCGGCCGCGTGCGCGTTACGTCGGCAGCGACGCGCCGGGCTGACCCACGCGGCCGCGCGCAGCGTCGAGCCAGCGCCACGTGAGCGGCACAGCCTGGCGAGCGCGAGCGGCCTGCGGACCGAACGCGAACACCGCACCGCCGGCCGCCGCGCTGACCCACACGCGCATGCCGGGCAGCAGCGCCAGCGATTCGCCGGCGTGCAGCCAGTAATCGGCCGGGCGGCCCTCGATCGTCACCCACAGGTCGCCGTCGGCGACGTGCAGGTCGGTGCGATCGACGATGCGCCACCGCGCGGCCGGTTCGTTGCCGTCCATTTCGTAGAGTCGCAGTTCGCGCATGGTCGCCTCCGGTCCGCGTGGTTTCGATGGCTCCAGTATTCCGGACCCGGGCACGACGCCGACAGATACGCCTGCGGACAGTTTCGGCTGAACTGTACCGGCGCGCCGGCGCACGAGCGTCCGTTCGACGCTGCTGCGGCGGCTGCCCCGTTCTGCGGGGTTCGGCGGCTTTCCCTACAATGGCGGCTGTCCCGCACCATCGGTCCACTCCATGTTCCAGCGCCCGCCCGCCGCCGCTCCCGGCGAAAAGAACCTCACCGTGATGCTCTGGCTCGTTGCAACGGGCTTCTTCATGCAGACGCTCGATGCGACGATCGTCAACACGGCGCTGCCGTCGATGGCCGTGAGCCTCGGCGAATCGCCGCTGCGGATGCAGTCGGTCGTGATCGCGTATTCGCTGACGATGGCCGTGATGATCCCCGTGTCGGGCTGGCTCGCCGACACGTTCGGCACGCGCCGCGTGTTCTTCAGCGCGATCCTCGTGTTCTCGCTCGGTTCGCTGCTGTGCGCGAACGCGCATACGCTGTCGCAACTCGTCGTGTTCCGCGTCGTGCAGGGCGTGGGCGGCGCGATGCTGTTGCCGGTCGGGCGGCTCGCGGTGCTGCGCACCTTTCCGGCCGAGCGCTATCTGCCCGCGCTGTCGTTCGTCGCGATTCCGGGGTTGATCGGCCCGCTGATCGGCCCGACGCTCGGCGGCTGGCTCGTGAAGATCGCGTCGTGGCACTGGATCTTCCTGATCAACGTGCCGGTCGGCATCGCCGGCTGCGTCGCGACGTTCTACTCGATGCCCGATTCGCGCAATCCGGCCGTCGGCCGCTTCGACCTGAAGGGCTATCTGCTGCTGACGATCGGGATGGTCGCGATCTCGCTGTCGCTCGACGGCCTCGCCGATCTCGGCATGCAGCACGCGGCGGTGCTCGTGCTGCTGATCCTGAGCCTCGCGTGCTTCGTCGCGTACGGGCTCTACGCGGTGCGCGCGCCGCAGCCGATCTTCTCGCTCGAGCTGTTCCGGATCCACACGTTCAGCGTCGGCCTGCTCGGCAACCTGTTCGCGCGCATCGGCAGCGGCGCGATGCCGTACCTGATCCCGCTGCTGCTGCAGGTGAGCCTCGGCTATTCCGCGTTCGAGGCCGGGCTGATGATGCTGCCGGTCGCCGCCGCGGGCATGTTCTCGAAGCCCATCATCACGCAGCTGATCACCCGGCACGGCTACCGCAAGGTGCTGCTGGTGAACACGATCATGGTCGGCGTGATGATGGCGAGCTTCGCGCTGATGCGCGACACGGTGCCGGTCTGGGTGAAGGTCGTCCACCTCGCGCTGTTCGGCGGCTTCAACTCGATGCAGTTCACCGCGATGAACACGCTGACGCTGAAGGATCTCGGCACCGGCGGCGCCAGCAGCGGCAACAGCCTGTTCTCGCTCGTGCAGATGCTGTCGATGAGCCTCGGCGTCACGGTCGCGGGCGCGTTGCTCGCCACCTTCACCGGGATGCTGCGCACGGTGACGCCGAGCAACACGCTGCCGGCGTTTCACGCGACCTTCGTCTGCGTCGGGATCATCACCGCGGCGTCCGCGTGGATCTTCGCGCAGCTCGCGCCGGAAATCCGCGGCCGCGCGCCGCACAAGACCGATCCGTCCGAACGCGCATGATGCGCGCCCACGGGCGCCGATCATGCGCCGACGATCGCCACGGCACGCCCGCGATCGCCACGACGGCGCGTGGCGCACCATGTCGGTGCAGCGCCGCCGCATCGGGCCGCAGCAAAGGACGGCAGACGGTCGCGGCGGGCCGCTGCACGGGGCGCAATGCCGTGCATGCTTCTTGCTGACCTATTCTGTAGGTAAACTGGCAGTCTTCCTCCGGCCGACATCATGAGCATGATCGACATCGATCCCCCCGGCTTTCAGCCGCCCCGCCCCGTTGCCGGCGACGACGGCAAGCGCCGCACCGTGCTGTACGGCGCCTACACCGTATTCAGCGTGTTCCAGCCGGTCTTCTCGGTGTCGCATCGCCGCGCGATCGGCTATCACGCGTCGCTGCGCGCGCACGACGAGGAAGGCCGGCAGGTCGCGTCGCACGAGGTGTTCACGCAGGCGGCGCGGCGCGGCGATCTGCTCGAACTCGGCCGTCTCGCCGAATCACTGCACCTCGGTAACTTTCACGCGTTCGACAGTCACGACGAATGGCTCTTCCTGAGCCTGCATCCGGCCGCGCTGATGGACACCATCTACGGCGACGCGCTGCTCGCGAACCTGAAGGCGCTCGGGCTGCCGCCGCATCGCGTGGTGCTCGAGGTGCCCGAGCAGGCCGGCGGCGAGACGCCGCGCTACGCGGCGATCGTCGACGGGCTGCGCAAGGCCGGCTTCCTGATCGCGCTCGGCGGCTTCGGCGCGAAGCATTCGAACATCGACCGCGTGTGGCACCTGCATCCGGACATCGTCACGCTCGACCGCGGCATCCTCGCGCAGGCGAGCGAACACTCGCATCTGGAACGCGTGCTGCCGGGGCTCGTGTCGCTGCTGCACGAATCCGGGCAGCTCGTGCTGATGGGCGGGCTCGCGACTGAGCGCGACGCGCTGATCGCGCTCGAGTGCGACGTCGATTTCGTGCAGGGACAATACTTCGCCGGTCCGAGCGTCGACCCGGTGCAGCCGCAGGCCGCGGCCGGCTGCATGGATACGCTGTCGGCCGCGTTGCGGCTGCGCGTCGCGCAGCGCGAGCGCACGCAGGCCGAACGGCTCGCGCCCTACGTCGCCGCGCTCGAGGAAGCGAGCCGCAAGCTCGCCGCGGGCGAACCGCTGATCGACGCGGCCGGCTGCGTGCTCGGGCTGGCCGAGACCGCGCGCTGCTTCCTGCTCGACGCATCGGGCCGCCAGATCGGCGACAACGTGCTCGCACGCGGCAGCGTTTCGCAGCGCGCGAAACGCTTCCGGCCGCTGCTGCATTCTGAAGGTGCGAGCTGGGAACGCCGGCCGTACTTCATCGAAGCGATGCGCGCGCCGGGCCGCGTACATCTGACGGCGCCGTACCTGTCGATCAACGAGGCGCACCTGTGCGTGACGGCGTCGATCGCCGCGCCGGCCGCGCAGGGCATGCAGGTGCTCTGCGTCGACATCAACTGGGAAGCGGCGCTCACCCGCGCATGAACGCGCGGGCCGCGCTCATGCCGTGGCCGTGCGGCGCGCGATCAGCCGGTGCACGCGCTTGCCTGACGACGCACTGACCACTTCGTGCTCGTCGAGCACGTCCATGTCGGCGCCGAGCGCGGCACGCATGCGCGCCGCATCGAGCGGCGTATAGAGCCGGCCGCGGTCGTCGCGCAGCGCGCCGTTGCCGGCGACTCGCCAGCTCAGATAGAGCGTGCCGCCGGGCATCAGCAACGTGGCCAGCCGCGCAACCGCCGCGGCCGCATCGGCATGCTCGAGGTGCATCACCACCGTCTCGCACAGCACGTTACGAAACGCGCCGGACGGCACGCCGTCGAGCGCCGGCAGCGCGGCGAGCTCGAACGTCAGCGACGGATGCGACGCGCGCGCCTCGGCGAGCAGCGCGGCGCTCGCGTCGTAGCCGCGCACGTCGTATCCCTGCGACGCGAGCCACGCGGCGTCGCGCCCGACGCCGCAGCCGACGTCGGCCGTCGGCCCCGGCGTGAAATACTGCTCGAGCAGCGCATACATGTCGTCTGGCGCGGCCTGGTCGAGCCAGTCCTGCGCGTATTGCGCGGCATGCGTGTCGTACGCATCCAGAGTCGGGCGATCCGCCATGGCGATTGCTCCACGTAAGCGTCGGATGACGCACCCAGCATCTTAGCCGCTGCGCCGCGCGCACGATACGCGGCCGCAGCAGCGGCCGGCGCCGCCCTTACGCCCTTGCCGCGCGGGCGACGCTCACACGTGCGAATGCGCGCCGCCGCGCAGCGGCCCGGCGCGCCGCTCGACTTCGCGGCGCAGGTCGCCGCGCAGGCCGGCGAAGAACGCCACTTCGGCGACGACGAACAGCGGCCCGACCGCCAGCCCGATCAGATCGTCGACGAACGCGGGCTTGCGTCCCTCGAACCAATGACCGACGAACTGCACGATCCAGCCGACCACGAACGCGCCGATGCCGATGCCGAGCCAGCGCGCCGTCGGCAACAGCGCGACGGTGTGCGCCGCCCACAGGCCGACGGCGAGCAGCGCGGTCATCGCGAGCCCGAAGCGCAGATCCAGGCGCAGGTAGAACGCCGCGAACGCGGTCGCGAACAGCAGCGCCGGCGACCCCGCGACGCCGGCCAGCGTGCCGAGCAGCGGCCGCGACAGCAGCACTTCGACCGCGAACACGATCAGCGGAATGCCGACCAGATGGGTCGCGATGTTGCGCACGTCGCGGTGGTAGGCCGCATACTGGGACAGGTGGTCTTCGAGGGTCTTCATCGCGTCTCCTGAACGGTCATCGAGCGCTATGATGCGCGTCACGCCCGAGAACCTCTGTCAGCTATCCGACATCGCGCCGCCATGACCTCGTCGCTCGCCCCGTACCTGCCGCAACTCGAAGCGCACCCGTGGTTCGCCGCGCTGCCGCCGGCGTTGCGCGCGGCGCTGCTCGAGCGCGCCGCGCTGCGCCGCCTGCCGGCCGGCCATCCGCTGTTCCGGCGCGGCGATCCGCCGTGCGGGCTGTATGCGGTGCTGAGCGGCTCCATCACGATAGGCGCCGTCGACGCGCACGGCAAGGAAGCGCTGCTGACGGTCGCCGAGCCCGTCACGTGGTTCGGTGAAATCGCGCTGTTCGACGGCCTGCCGCGCACCCACGATGCGGCCGCGCTCGACGACACGCTGCTGCTGCACGTGCCGCAGCCCGCGCTGCTCGCGATCCTCGACGCGACGCCGCAATACTGGCGGGAGTTCGCGCTGCTGATGGCGCAGAAGCTGCGGCTGAGCTTCGTGTCGGTCGAATCGCTGAGCATGATGACGGCCGCGCAGCGGCTGGCGGCGCGCCTCGCGATGATCGCGGACGGCTACGGCGGAGTCAGCGTCGGCCGCACGCGGGTCCGGCTGTCGCAGGAGAAGCTGGCGGCAATGCTGTCGCTGACGCGGCAGACCACCAACCAGCTGCTGAAGGCGCTGGAAGCGGACGGCGCGGTGCGGCTGCACGTCGGCGAAATCGAAATCGTCGACCTCGACGCGCTGCGGCGCGCCAGCGGACTGCCCGACGACATGCCGTGACGGCGGCTGCGGCCGCGTGCGTGAAGCCGCCGCGCTATCGCAGCGCCGCATTTCCGTCGTCACGGCATCGCACTATCGCGCTATCGTGGCGACGCCTCCCCTCTCACCTCTTGCCCGAATCCACTCTTGAACCACGACACCTCGACCGTCACCGCTGCACCGCGCCACGCATGGCCCGTGTTCGTCGCGTTCCTGCGGCTTGGCCTCACGTCGTTCGGCGGCCCCGTCGCGCATCTCGGCTACTTCCGCGAGGCGTTCGTCACGCGGCGCGGCTGGCTCAGCGAGCGCGCGTATGCGGATCTCGTCGGCCTGTGCCAGTTCCTGCCGGGCCCGGCGAGCAGCCAGGTCGGGATGGCCATCGGGCTGTCGCGCGCCGGCTATGCCGGGATGTTCGCCGCGTGGCTCGGCTTCACACTGCCGTCCGCGCTCGCGATGACGCTGGTCGCGCTCGGCATGCACGCGGCCGGCATGCCGATCGCGACCGGCGCGCTGCACGGGCTGCGGATCGTGTCGGTCGCGGTGATCGCGCAGGCGGTGTGGGGCATGGCGCGCACGCTGTGCCCGGATGCGCGCCGCGTCACCCTGATGGCGCTCGCCGCGTGCGTCGCGCTGTTCGCGCCGGCCGCATGGCTGCAGGTCGTCGTGATCGCGGCGGCCGGCGCGGCCGGCCTCGTGCTACTGCCGCAGCCCGAGCGCGGCGCGCACGAGCCGTTGCCGCTGCACGTCTCGCACCGCGCGGGCGCGTTGTGGCTCGTGCTGTTCGCCGCACTGCTCGTCGCGCTGCCGCTCGCGGCCGATGCGCTCCATTCGCACGCGCTCGCGGTGGTCGACGCGTTCTTCCGCACCGGTGCGCTGGTGTTCGGCGGCGGCCACGTGGTGCTGCCGCTGCTGCAGGCCGCCGTCGTCGCGCCGGGCTGGGTCGGCGATTCGGCGTTTCTGGCCGGCTACGGTGTCGCGCAGGCGGTGCCGGGGCCGCTGTTCACGTTCGCGGCGTTCCTCGGCGCGGCGCTGCGCGATGCGCCGAACGGCTGGCTCGGCGCAACGCTCGCGCTCGTGTCGATCTTCGCGCCGTCGTTCCTGCTGGTCGCGGGCACCACGCCGTTCTGGGAACGCCTGCGCCGCAGCACGCGCATGCAGGCGGCGCTCGCGGGCGTCAATGCGGCGGTCGTCGGGCTGCTGCTCGCCGCGCTGTATCAGCCGGTATGGCGCGAGACGATCGTGTCGGCGCGCGATTTCGCGGCCGCGCTCGTCGCGTTCATTGCGCTGGTGTTCTGGCGCGTGCCGCCGTGGGCCGTCGTGATCGCGAGCGCGGCGCTCGGCTGGGCGGCGACGACGTTGATCTGATCCCGCGCCGCGTGAGGCGCAGCGCGACGGAAAACGAAAAAGCCCTCGAAGCGTTCCGTTTCGAGGGCTTTTAGCTGGAGCGCACGGCGCGCCGTGACGGCGCGCGGCACCCGCGGACTTACGCGAAGTTCTTCGCTGCGAAGTCCCAGTTCACGATGTTCCAGAACGCTTCGACGAACTTCGGACGTGCGTTGCGGTAGTCGATGTAGTACGCGTGTTCCCACACGTCGATCGTCAGCAGCGGCTTGTCGGCCGTCGTCAGCGGCGTCGCGGCGTTGCTCGTCGACACGATGTCGAGCGAACCGTCGGCCTTCTTCACGAGCCATGCCCAGCCCGAACCGAACGTGCCGACCGCAGCCTTCGTGAAGGCTTCCTTGAATGCGTCGTACGAACCCCACTTCGCGTTGATCGCGTCGCCCAGCGCGCCCGACGGTGCGCCGCCGCCGTTCGGCGACAGGCTGTTCCAGAAGAACGTGTGGTTCCAGATTTGCGCGGCGTTGTTGAAGATGCCGCCCGACGACTTCTTCACGATCTCTTCCAGCGGCAGGTTTTCGAATTCCGTGCCCGGGATCAGATTGTTCAGGTTCGTGACGTATGCCTGGTGATGCTTGCCGTAGTGGTACTCGATCGTCTCTTTCGAGATGGTCGGCGCGAGTGCGTCTTCTGCGTACGGGAGCGGCGGGAGCGTATGAGCCATGGCAATTCCTTCGTTGAGTATGTAGGGGGGCTGTGTTGAATGCTGCCGAGCGTCCGATTGTAGGCGAGTCCGAATATCCCCGCAAACTCACGGGTATTCGTCCGCCGTATGCGGAAAATCGGCGCTGGCGCTGCATCCGGCGGGATAGCGGGCAAGCCGATGCGGCGCGCAGTATCCGTTCCTGCCGCGCGCACGGCGCACACGTGCGCGCGACGTGCGCAGCGCAGCCGCCGCGGGCGGTCAGATCGTGTCGGTGAGCCGCGGCTGCACGTCGGCGAGCGACACGTCGGCGGAGCCTTCGGCGAGATGCACGGTCAGGCGCCGCTGCGGCTTCAGCGCGCTCGGCGAGCGCACCGCACGGCCCGTCTGCGCGTCGATCAGCGCCGCGTAGCCGCGCTCGAGCGTGCGTTGCGGGCTCAGCACCTCGAGCCGCGCCGCGCATGCCGACACGCGCGCGCTGTCGCGCTCGTGGCGGCGCTGCAGCGCGACCGCGAGACGCTGCGACAAACCGGCGAGCACGTGACGCGCCTGCGCCGGATCGGGACGCGCGCGTTGCCAGCGCAGCTGCGCGAGCGCGAAGCGCGCACGCGCGTCGCGCACCGGGCGCGACGCCGCCGACGCGAGCCGCGCGGCCAGTTGGTCGACGTGGACGCGTTGCCGCTGCAGCCGCTCGGCCGGGCTGACGAGCCGGCGCGCGAGCCAGTCGAGCTGCTGCGCGCGCTGCTCGAGCCCGCGCGCGACGCAGCGCGCGAGCGCACGCTGCCGCTCGCTCAACTCTCGCAGCAACAACGCGCGCTGCGGACTCGCGAGCTCGGCCGCGCCGGTCGGCGTCGGCGCGCGCACGTCGGCCGCGAAGTCCGCGATCGTGAAATCGGTTTCGTGGCCCACGCCGCAGACGACCGGCAGCTCGCTCGCGGCGATCGCCCGCGCGAGCGCTTCGTCGTTGAACGACCACAGATCCTCGATCGATCCGCCGCCGCGACACACGAGCAGCACGTCCACCTCGCGCCGCGCGTTCGCGGTCTGCACGGCCGCGACGAGCTTCTCGGCGGCGCCCGCGCCCTGCACGGGCGCCGGGTAGACGATCACCGGCAGATGCGGCGCGCGGCGCGCGAGCGTGGTCAACACGTCGCGCAGCGCGGCCGCCTGCAGCGACGTGACGATGCCGATCGCGCGCGGATGCACGGGCAACGGCCGCTTGCGCTCGGGCGCGAACAGCCCCTCGGCCTCGAGCTGCGCCTTCAGGCGCAGGAACGCCTCGTACAGGCGCCCCTGCCCGGTGCGCCGCACGGCCTCGACGTTGAGCTGCACCTCGCCGCGCGGCTCGTACATCGTGACGACCGCGCGCACCTCGATGCGATCGCCCTCGCGCGGCGTGAATTCCGCATACTGCGCCCGGCCGCGAAACATCACGCAGCGCATCTGCGCCTGCTGGTCCTTGATCGAGAAATACCAGTGCCCGCTCGCGGCGCGCGTGAAGTTCGACACTTCGCCCGCGATCCACAGCAGCGGAAACGAGCGCTCGAGCATCGTCGAAATCGCCCGGTTGAGCGCCGAAACGGGGATCACTTCGTCGCCGCCGCGCGAGGCGCCGGGTGCGGAAAAAGGGGTATCGGAAGGCATGAGCGGTCGGATGAATGCTGGCGGCGACACGATAGTCCGACGCGCGCGCCGCGTCCAGCGCCGACCGTCCGCGGCGCGCCGCTGAAAATGTTTCCACATTCCGACAATCGTCCGGCAAAACCATTTGAAAAGCCCGGAAAAAGCCAGACGATTCTTCGCAACGCATTGATTTTTATATATTTTTAAGCCTTGCAAGGCGATTCGGAGTCGATTCGATGTCCGTCCGACGGGCATTCGGCGGGAGCGGACGGGGAGTTCTTCACAGAGTTGTCCACAGGCCACCTCGATCCGGCCCCACCAGCGGCGTCGGCCGGCGGCGCTTGCCGCGTGCGCCTGCGGCGCGCTAGAGTGCCGCCTTCCGAAGACCTAGCGGCATCCGCCGCCCAACGGAGCATCCGTGTTGACGAATCCGTTCCACGCCGCGGCGCACGACACGCCGCGTCCGGCCCGATGAGCGCCCGCGGCGGCCCGCTCGCGCGGCTCGAAGCGCGCATCACGCGCGAATGGCAGCGCCGCGGCGCGCTCGCGTGGGCGCTCACGCCGTTCGCGTGCGTATTCGGCCTGTGCGCGGCGCTGCGCCGGACCGCGTACACGCAGGGCTGGAAGCAGCCCATCGACGTCGGCGTGCCGGTCGTCGTGGTCGGCAACGTGACCGTCGGCGGCACCGGCAAGACGCCGACCGTGATCGCGCTCGTCGATGCCCTGCGCGCGGCCGGCTTCACGCCGGGCGTCGTATCGCGCGGCTACGGCGCGAACGTGCAGGCGCCGACCGCCGTCACCGCCGCGTCGCGCGCGAGCGCGGCCGGCGACGAGCCGTTGCTGATCGCCCGCCGCACCGGCGCGCCCGTGTGGGTGTGCCCCGACCGCGTGGCGGCCGCGCAGGCGCTGCGCGCCGCGCATCCGGAGGTCGACGTGATCGTCAGCGACGACGGGCTGCAGCACTACCGTCTCGCCCGCACGGTCGAACTGGTCGTGTTCGACCACCGGCTCGGCGGCAACGGCTTCCTGCTCCCGGCCGGGCCGTTGCGCGAGCCGCTGTCGCGCCATCGCGACGCGACGCTCGTCAACGATCCGTACAGCGGCGCGCTGCCGCCGTGGCCCGACACCTACGCGCTCGCGCTCACGCCGGGTGCCGCATGGCATCTCGACCAGCCGACGCTGCGCCGTCCGCTGTCGCAGTTCGCGAACGAGCGCGTGCTCGCCGCGGCCGGCATCGGCGCGCCCGAGCGCTTCTTCGCGACGCTGCGCGCGGCCGGCCTCGCGCCGGCGACGCGCGCGCTGCCCGACCATTACGCGTTCGCCGACAATCCGTTCGTCGACGACGCCGTCGACGCGATCCTGATCACCGAGAAGGATGCAGTAAAATTGGGCGCTTCCTGGCGCGACGCTCGGCTGTGGGTCGTCCCCGTCGAAGCCGCGCTCGATCCTCGCCTCATTGCCCTCGTTGTGGAGAAACTCCGTGGACGCTCGCCTGCTTGAAATTCTTGTGTGCCCTATCTGCAAAGGCCCGCTCCACTATGACCGTGCCGCGCAGGAGCTGATCTGCAACGCGGACAAGCTCGCCTACCCGATCCGCGACGGCATCCCCGTGATGCTCGTCGACGAGGCGCGCCAGACCGTCGAAGGCACGCCGGTCGATCCGGCCGGCCCCGCCGGCAGCTGAACGCCGCTACGGCGCACGACCGCGGCCCTCCGCGGTCGTACGCGCCGAACCCTGCCGGGCCGCCCGCATTCGACGCGCCGCCCGCCCCGCTCTTCTCTTCGCCCCGTTCCGATGACTCATCCGCAGCCCTTCATCGCCGTCATTCCTGCCCGGCTCGCGTCGACGCGCCTGCCGAACAAGCCGCTCGCCGACGTCGGCGGCAAGCCGATGGTCGTGCGCGTCGCCGAGCGGGCCCGCGAAGCCGGCGCCCAGCAGGTGCTCGTCGCGTCCGACACGCAGGCCGTCCTCGACGCCGCGCGCGATCACGGTTTCGACGCGGTGCTCACGCGCGCCGACCATCCGTCCGGCACCGATCGGCTCGCGGAAGTCGCGGCGACGTTCGGATGGCGTGACGACACGGTCGTCGTCAACGTGCAGGGCGACGAACCGCTGATCGACCCGACGCTGGTGCGCGACGTAGCGTCGCACCTGGCCGCGCATCCGGACTGCGCGATCGCGACCGCCGCGCATCCGATCCACGATGCGGCCGACGTGTTCAACCCGAACGTCGTGAAAGTCGCGCTCGACGCGCGCAGCGTCGCGATGTACTTCTCGCGCGCGCCGATTCCGTGGAGCCGCGACGCATACCAGCCGCACTGGCCCGACGTCGCGGCGATGCCCGCACCGGCCTTTCCGGTGTATCGGCACATCGGTCTCTACGCGTATCGCGCGCGCTTTCTGCGCACCTATCCGTCGCTCGCGCAGGCGCCGATCGAGCAGGCCGAGCAGCTCGAACAGCTGCGCGCGATGTGGCACGGCGAACGCATCGCGGTGCTGATTACCGAGCGCGCACCCGAAGCCGGCGTCGATACGCCGGCCGATCTCGCACGCGTGCAGGCCCTTTTTCGGCCGAGTTCAAAATAACCCGTGGCATAATCAGGCGATTGTGCGAGCCGTCCGCGACCCGCGCGTCCTCGCTTGACCCCGCCGCGGCCCGTGCCGGCAGCCGCGCGTCGCCATCGCCGACGCGCCGCGTCAGACCGGTCCGCCGCGCGCCAGGCAAGCCCCGCGCACGTTATCGCCGACGCTTGAGCGTCTCGCCACACGAATCTACATACCGGAGATATCACCATGCGTTTGATCCTGTTGGGCGCGCCCGGCGCGGGAAAGGGCACCCAGGCAAACTTCATCAAGGAAAAATTCGGCATCCCGCAAATCTCGACGGGTGACATGCTGCGTGCGGCCGTCAAGGCCGGCTCGCCGCTCGGCGTCGAGGCGAAGGGCTACATGGATGCCGGCAAGCTCGTCCCCGACGCGCTGATCATCGGCCTCGTGAAGGAACGCCTGAAGGAATCCGATTGCGCCAACGGCTACCTGTTCGACGGCTTCCCGCGCACGATCGCGCAGGCCGACGCGATGAAGGAAGCCGGCGTCGCGATCGACTACGTGCTCGAAATCGACGTGCCGTTCTCGGAAATCGTCGAGCGCATGAGCGGTCGTCGCACGCACCCGGCATCGGGCCGCACCTACCACGTGAAGTTCAATCCGCCGAAGGTCGAAGGCCAGGACGACGTGACGGGCGAGCCGCTGATCCAGCGCGACGACGACAAGGAAGAAACCGTCAAGAAGCGCCTCGAAGTGTACGAAGCGCAGACCAAGCCGCTGATCACGTATTACGGCGACTGGGCGCAGCGCGGCGAGGAGAACGGCCTGAAGGCGCCGCAGTATCGGAAGATCTCGGGCCTCGGCAGCGTCGAGGAGATCCGCGAGCGTGCGTTCGACGCGCTGAAGTAAGCAGCACGATCGGCCGTGAGCCGCAAGCCGCCCCGTCGGGGCGGCTTTTTTTTCGACCGTGGCGGCCAGCATCGGGCCGCGATGCGCGGCGTGCCGCGTTCGGCGTTGTGCGCGCTACCGTTCTACGCAGCCGAGCGGGCGCGTGCAGCGTCAGTCTTCGCCGTCGCGCTGCATGCGCTGCCGCAGCTCGCTCACCTGCGATTCGACGACGGTCGCGTCGTCGGCATCGGGCCGTTCGCCGAGATACTGCTCGAGATCCTCGAGCGCCGGGCGCAGGTAATCGAGCCGCGCATACGCGAAGCCGCGGTCGCGCACCTCGTCGAGCTGTTCGGGCAGCAGGATCACGAGCCGCTGCTGCACCGCGAGCAGCCGCTGCCAGCGTTCGGTCTGCAGATAGATCGTCTTCAGGTTGCGCAGCATGCGCGCGATGATCTCGCGGCTCGTCGCCGGCTGCAGCAGCGCGCGCAACGCGCTGTCGACCGCGCCCGCCGCCCGCGCGACGTACGGCTCCAGCATCTCGACCATTTCGGCTTCCGACAGCGAATGGCCATTGGTCGGATCGATGATCAGGTCGCCGTCCGGCAGCGTCACGCGCAGCAGGAAATGGCCGGGAAACGATACGCCGCGCGCCGGCACGCCGATTTGCTCGGCGAGCTCGAGATACAGCACCGAAAGCGAGATCGGAATCCCGCGGCGGCGTTTCAGCACCGCGTTCAGGTGGCTGTTATCGGGGTCGTAATAATCGTTGTGATTGCACGCAAAGCCGAGCTCGCGAAAGAAGAACTCGTTGAGCGCGGCGACGCGGTCCTTCAGCCCCGTATCGTCGGTGAGCCGACGGCGCAGCCGCGCGGCGAGCATGTCGATCTCGGCCAGCGTGCCTTGCAGGTCGAGGTCCGGATACGCGTCCTGGGCGAGCGACAGCGCGGCTTCCGTGACGGGCAGACTGTCGTCGTCCGCCACGAGCGTGCTGAAGTAATCAAGGACGCGGGTCATTGCGGTGGTCACTTGGCGCGCCTTTTGAAGTAAGCGTATTTGAAGCCCATCACCCACAACATACCGAAATATAGTGCAGCGAACAGCACGAGGCACGCGGCCATCAGCGCGATGCGATCGAGCGGCTGCGCGCGCATGCCGGTCCAGTCGAAATTGATCGCGCACCAGTGCATCAGGCCCGCGAGCACGAGCGCGGCGCCCGTCAGCTGCACGAAGAAACGCAGCCAGCCCGGCGACGGCTGATAGATGCCGCGCTTGCGCAGGCCGAAAAACAGCAGCAGCGAATTCAGGCACGCGCCGACGCCGATGCTCAGCGTCAGACCCGCATGGCCGATCAGCGGCACGAACACGTAGTTCGAGATCTGCGTGACGATCAGCACGATGATCGCGATCTTCACCGGCGTCTTGATGTCCTGCTTCGCGTAGAAGCCCGGCGCGAGGATCTTGATCAGGATGATGCCGACGAGGCCGATCCCGTAGGTCGCAAGCGCGCGCGACACCATCGTGACCGTGTGCGCGTCGAACTTGCCGTAGTTGAACAGCGTCGCGGTGAGCGGCGTCGCGAAGAAGAACAGCGCGAGCGCGCTCGGCGCGGCGAGCAGGAACGTGACGCGCAGCCCCCAGTCGAGCAGCGCGGAATATTCGTGCGTATCGGCATCGACGTGCGCCTTCGACAGGCTCGGCAGCAGGATCGTGCCGAGCGCGACGCCGAGCAGCGCGGTCGGGAACTCCATCAGCCGGTCCGCGTAGTTGATCCACGACACCGCGCCCTGCCCGAGCCGCGATGCGATGTTGGTGTTGATGATCAGCGACAGCTGCGCGACCGACACGGCGAAGGTGGCGGGCACCATCTTCGCCAGCACGCGCTTCACGCCGCGGTGACGCAGCGCACGCACCGGGTTGAGACCGATCAGCGGCACCATGTCGATCTTCTTCAGGCCCGGCAGCTGCACGATGAACTGCAGCACGCCGCCCGCGATCACTGCCCACGCGAGCGCGAACACCGGCACCTTCAGGTGCGGCGCGACGAACAGCGCCGCCGCGATGAACGCGACGTTCAGCAGCACCGGCGCGAACGCGGGCAGCGAAAAGCTCTTGTAGGTGTTCAGCACGCCGGACGCGAGCGTCGTCAGCGAAATGAACACGATGTACGGGAACATGATCCGCGTCATCGTGACCGCGAGCGGGAACGCCTGCCCGTCGGCGTGCAGGCCGGACGCGACCGCGAACACGACCCACGACGCGCCGGCGATGCCGAGCACCGACAGCGCGGCGAGCGCCCACGCGAGCACGGTCGACATCGCGTCGACGAGCGCCTTGGTCGCGTCGTGCCCCTGCTGGTTCTTGAACTCGGCGAGGATCGGCACGAACGCCTGCGAGAACGCACCTTCGGCGGACAGGCGGCGCAGCAGGTTCGGAATGCGGAACGCGACGTAGAACGCGTCGGTGTATTGACTGGCGCCGAACGCACGGGCGATCAGCGTCTCGCGGGCCAGTCCGGTCACGCGCGACAGCAGCGTGAAGCCGCTGACCGTCAGCAGGGCTCGGAATAGATTCATGGGGCGCTTATTATACGGGGCTTGTGTGTACCGGCACGGACGGATGCGGAAAAGCGCATGCCGCGCCCGGCCTCTCTCGGGCGGCAGTCACTTCCGGCTTGCCACGCACTTGATTTTGTTGCTATAATCGCCGGTTTCTGAGCCTGTTACATGCACGGCGCCTGTCGTTTTCATGTCTCGGCCTCGGTTAAAATCACCGTTTTTTTATGCGCCCCTGGGCAATCGTTCTCAGGGGACGGATCGAAAAGCAGCGCTTGGCCGTCAGGCTCCAAGCTCTGGAAACAGGACAGGATAAGGAACCGTCATGGCTAACTCCGCACAAGCACGCAAGCGCGCCCGCCAGGCCGCGAAGGCAAATTCGCACAACTCGGCGCTGCGCTCGAAATTCCGCACCGCGATCAAGTCGGTTCGCAAGGCTGTTGAAGCCGGCGACCAGGCAAAGGCTGCCGAGCTGTTCAAGGCTGCCGTGAAGACGATCGACACGATCGCCGACAAGAAGATCGTTCACAAGAACAAGGCCGCTCGCAGCAAGAGCCGCCTCGCCGCAGCCGTCAAGGGCCTGCAGGCAGCAGCGTAAATCCGGTGTGCCCGCTTCGGCGGGCGCCCTGTTTCCTGCGATCGTGAAAAAGCCCGCCTAGGCGGGCTTTTTTGCTGTGCGCGCGCCGCGCGCGTCGGGCCGCATGGGCGCCACGCGCAAGCAGGCGTCGCACGCCTCGCTCACTTCTTGTCGTTGTAGTCCGGCAATTCGCAGGCTTCGGTCACGACGAGGTTGTTGTCCTTCGCGAAGTTGAGCACGAAATCGAATGCCATCGGCTCGATGTCGCGCAGCCGCGAATCGAGAATCACGCATTTCAGATCGCCGAGCATCGTCGGGCGCACGTACAGCGAGTACTTCAGCCGTGCATTCGGTCCGCTTGCACCGGGCCCGAAACAGGCCATCACGCCGGCCAGACGCTCCGACCAGTCGCTCGGGCGAAACTTTTTCCCGTCTTTCGTGATGCCCTGGATGAAGAATTCGGTCGGAGGGGTTTCAGCCATGTGGTTACCCAAGTGACGGCCCGGCAATGCCCAGGCGACGCTGCCTGGAGATGCGAACACGAGCTGGAGTGGACGGCGGCGCAGATGCTCCGACATCCCGAAAAGAGGCCGTCGCGCCATGCCGCCAGCGCGCCGCACCGGATTTGTGCAGCGCACCCGCTTGTGTCCGGCAGTACGCGAAGAGGCTTGTCTGCCGGGCTGGAGAAAACTTTTGAATTATACCGCAGCGCGCCATCGCGCGTCGTGCCGAACCCCACTGCCCGACTCGCGGCCCGTGCGCGCGACGATCGCTCCCCGCTTTTCGCCACGGCTCGTCAAAGCACAGAAAATCCATTATGCTGCTTTGAGTTATCCACATCCGACGGCGGCGCCGTCCGGCTCCGCTGCCGGGTGAGACCCGCCGTATTTCGTTTCATGACCGCCAAAACCATTCGTCACTACCTGCAGTTCAAGGATTTCTCGCTGGAAGACTACGAGTACGTGCTCGAACGCACGGGTATCCTGAAGCGCAAGTTCAAGAACTACGAGACCTACCATCCGCTGCACGATCGCACGCTCGCGATGATCTTCGAGAAGAGCTCGACGCGCACGCGGCTGTCGTTCGAAGCCGGCATCTTCCAGCTCGGCGGCCACGCGGTGTTCATGAGCACGCGCGACACGCAGCTCGGCCGCGGCGAGCCGGTCGAGGATTCCGCGCAGGTGATCTCGCGGATGGTCGACATCATCATGATCCGCACGTTCGAGCAGGACGTGATCACGCGCTTCGCGCAAAACTCGCGCGTGCCGGTGATCAACGGCCTGACCAACGAATACCATCCGTGTCAGGTCCTCGCCGACATCTTCACGTACTACGAACACCGCGGCCCGATCGCCGGCAAGACGGTCGCGTGGGTCGGCGATGCGAACAACATGCTGTACACGTGGATCGAAGCCGCGCAGATTCTCGGCTTCAAGCTGCGCCTGTCGACGCCGCCGGGCTATGCGCTCGACATGAAGCTCGTGTCGCCCGACAGCGCGCCGTTCTACGAAGTGTTCGACGATCCGAACGAAGCGTGCAAGGGCGCCGATCTCGTGACGACCGACGTGTGGACGAGCATGGGCTTCGAAGCGGAGAACGAAGCGCGCAAGCAGGCGTTCGCCGACTGGTGCGTCGACGAGGAAATGATGGGCTATGCGAACGCGGACGCGCTGTTCATGCACTGCCTGCCCGCGCACCGCGGCGAGGAAGTGACGGCCGGCGTGATCGACGGGCCGCAGAGCGTGGTGTGGGACGAGGCGGAAAACCGCCTGCACGTGCAGAAGGCGCTGATGGAGTTCCTGCTGCTGGGCCGCCTCAAGCACTGAGAGCCGCCGCCGTATCGCCGCGCAATGCGGCACGATGCGAACGAAGAAGCGCCGATCGTCGATCGGCGCTTTTTTCGTCGCGACAGCCCGCGCGCCGCGCGACCCGAGGCCGCGCTACAGGCAGACGGGTTCGGGTTCCAGCTCCACGCCGAAGCGCGCGCGCACGTCGTGCTGGATCGCCCGCGCGAGCGCGAGCACGTCGGCGCCGGTCGCGCCGCCGCGATTCACCAGGACGAGCGCCTGCCGCTCGTGTACGGCCGCCGCGCCGAGCGCGCGCCCTTTCCAGCCGCACTGGTCGATCAGCCAGCCGGCCGCGAGCTTCACCTGGCCGTCCGGCTGCGGATACGACACGACGTCCGGCGCACGCGCACGCAGCGCGTCGAATTGTGCGGCGTCGATCACCGGGTTCTTGAAGAAGCTGCCGGCATTGCCGAGTACGCCCGGATCGGGCAGCTTCGCGCGGCGAATCGCGACGACCGCATCGAACACGTCGCGCGGCGTGGCCGCGTCGGGCGCGATGCCGCGCGCGTCGAGCTCGCGCGTGACGTCCGCGTAGCCGAGCCGCGGCGTCCAGCGCTTGGGCAGCCGGAACGTCACCGCGACGATCGCGAAGCGGCCGCGCCCGTCCCGCTTGAAGAAGCTGTCGCGATAGCCGAACGCGCAGCGCGCCGCGTCGAAGCGCTCGCTGCGCCCCGTCGCCAGCTCGACGGCGATCAGCGAGTCGAAGTACGCCTTCATCTCGAGGCCGTACGCGCCGATGTTCTGGATCGGCGCCGCGCCGACGGTGCCCGGAATCAGCGCGAGGTTCTCGAGCCCCGGCATCCCCTGCTCGAGCGTCCACGCGACGAACGCATGCCACGGCTCGCCGCCGCCGGCTTCGACGTACCACGCGTCGTCGTCCTCGCGCACCACGCGGCGGCCGCCGATCTCGTCGAGCAGCACGACGCCGTCGAAATCGCGCGTGAACACGACGTTGCTGCCGCCGCCGAGCACGAGCTGCGGCAGCGACGCGACGCGCGGATCGCGGTGCAGCGCCTCGAACTGCGCGGCGTGCGTGATGCGCGCCGCATAGCGCGCGGTCGCGGCGATGCCGAACGTGTTGTGCGCGGCGAGCGGATGGTCGAAAAGCAGCGACAGCGGGGAATCGTCAGGAGGCATCGGCATTCGCGTGGCGTCAGCCGGGCGGCCGGACGGCCGGCCTTGGGCAAACGCAGGGGCATCGGTAAAATGGCAAACAGTCCGCAATTATAGCGAGTGTCCGCGCGTGAGCCGGGCGCCGCACCTCAAGGGAGAATGCCATGCCATCGTTCGACGTCGTTTCCGAAGCGAACATGATCGAAGTGAAGAACGCCATCGAGCAGTCGAACAAGGAAATCTCGACACGCTTCGACTTCAAGGGCTCGGACGCGCGCGTCGAGCAGAAGGAGCGCGAGCTGACGCTGTTCGCCGACGACGATTTCAAGCTCGGCCAGGTCAAGGACGTACTGATCGGCAAGCTCGCGAAGCGCAACGTCGACGTGCGCTTCCTCGACTACGGCAAGGTCGAAAAGATCGGCGGCGACAAGGTCAAGCAGATCGTCACCGTGAAAAAGGGCGTGACGGGCGACCTCGCCAAGAAAATCGTCAGGCTCGTGAAAGACAGCAAGATCAAGGTGCAGGCGAGCATCCAGGGCGATGCGGTGCGCGTGGCCGGCACGAAGCGCGACGATCTGCAGAGCGTGATCGCGATGCTGCGCAAGGACGTGACCGACACGCCGCTCGACTTCAACAACTTCCGCGACTGAGCGACGTCGCCGGCCGCCAAGTCGGCCGGCTGCCGCACACCGGCTGCCGCACCGCGCGGCAGCCGCGACGCCTCGACACCGCGCGTCAGACCTTTCCGCCGCCTTGCGCGCCGCCGTCGGCCGCAGCCTTCTTCTTGTCGCCGATCCGGCTCTCCTGCCCCGCCAGCAGCTTCGCGATGTTGCCGCGGTGACGCCACACCAGCAACACGCTCATCGCCAGCACCGCCCAGGCGATCGGATTGTTGCGCGTGCCGAACAGGAACACGTCGAACACCGGCGCGAATACGGCGGCCACCAGCGCCGCGAGCGACGAATAGCGGACGAAGAACGCGACGATCAGCCAGGTCAGCGCGGTCGCGAGGCCGAGCACCGGATGCACGGCCAGCAGCACGCCGGCCGCGGTCGCGACGCCCTTGCCGCCCTGGAAGCGGAAGAACACCGGATACAGGTGACCGACGAACACGGCGATCGCGACCCATGCGACGGCGACGTCGGGCATCCCGAAGTGCCGCGCGAGCCACACGGCGAGCCAGCCCTTGAACGCGTCGCCGACGAGCGTCAGGATCGCGGCCTTCTTGTTGCCGCTGCGCAGCACGTTGGTCGCGCCGGGATTCTTCGACCCGTACGAACGGGGATCGGCCAGGCCCATCGCGGCGCTGACGATGACGGCGAACGACACCGAACCGATCAGATAGGCAACAAGTGCGGCGAGCAGGATCTGCATGCGGAGAACTCTTCTTTCAACGTATCGATGATGGGGGCGGCCGGGCAGGCACGCGCGCCGCGCGGTGAAGCGCGGCCGCGTTACACACGAGCCGCGGCGGCCGGCCGGGCGGGCCGACCGGCCGAAACGGCGCCCATTCTACCGAACGTGCAGCGCGTGCGACGAAGGTGAAACCCTCAGTCGACGCTCGCGCACTGCACGGGCGTCGCGCCGAGCAGCGTCGTGAGCACCGCCGGCGCGAGGCTCACGAGATAGCCGCGGCGGCCGCCGTTCAGATAGATCGTCGGCAATTCGAGGATGGTCGACTCGACGTAGACGGGCATCGTCTTGCGGGTGCCGAACGGCGACGTGCCGCCGACCAGATAGCCCGAGTGGCGGTTCGCGACGTCCGGCTTGCACGGCTCGACGCGCTTCGCGCCGATCTGCCGCGCGAGGTTCTTGGTCGACACCGTACGATCGCCGTGCATCAGCACGATCAGCGGCTTCGCGTGCTCGTCTTCCATCACGAGCGTCTTCACGACGCAGTGCTCGTCCACGCCGAGCTGGCGCGCCGACTCGCCGGTGCCGCCGTGCTCGACGTAGTCGTACGGATATTCGTCGAACGCGACGCCGTGGCGGCGCAGCAACTGGGTCGCGGGGGTTTCGGACACGTGTCTGGATTTGCTCATCGCCGCATTTTAATGGCGAACGACCGGCATGCGCGCCATTGCGCCATCGCACGATCGCGTGCGGACGCCGGCGGTATACTCGCGGCCCGCAGGCGCGGCCCAGCCAGCCGGCCGCTGCGCCATCATTGCGGACATCGCGACGCGCTATTGACCGAATGGCCGATTGTGGCGGCCCGGCCGCCATGGCACGATCGTTCGCAACGCTGCCCGTGCCGCTGCCGCTGCCTTCTTCATGGAGACGTCATGTCCTCGTCCGTTCGCTCATCCGCGCCGCCCGACGTCGCGGCCCTGCTCGCCGCGCTGCCCGCTCGCATCGCCGACGTGCCCGCGCTGCGGGCCGCGCAGGCGCCCACGCACCCGGCGCTGATCGAGGACGCGCGCCGCCTGTCGTACGCCGAACTCGCCCAGGCCGTCGACGCGGCCGCGGCCCGGCTCGCCGCGCTCGGCGTGCGCGGCGGCGATCGCGTGATGATCGTCGCGGAAAACAGCGTCGCGCAGATCGTGCTGCTGCTCGCGGCCGCGCGCGTCGATGCGTGGGCGCTGGTGTCGAACGCGCGCCTGGCAGTCAGCGAACTCGACGCGATCGCCGCGCATGCGCGCCCGAAGCTGATCGCGTTCGCGACCGAAGCCTCGCCCGATGCGCGCGCGCATGCCGCGCGCTACCGCGCCGCGCCCGCCGACGCGCTGCCGATCGACATCGGCGCGTGGTCGCATCACGTCGACGCCGACGCGCCGGCCGAGCCGGTCGCGGCCGACGGCGCCGCTCAGTGCGCGGCGCTGATCTACACGACCGGCACGACGGGCGCGCCCAAAGGCGTGATGCTGTCGCATCGCAACCTGCTGTTCGTCGCCGCGACGTCGAGCGCGCTGCGCCGCGTGTCGCCCGACGACGTCGTCTATACGGTGCTGCCCGTGTCGCACGTGTACGGGCTCGCGTCGGTCTGCCTCGGCAGCCTGTACGCAGGCGCGACGCTGCGCCTCGCGCCGCGCTACTCGCCCGAAGCCGTGCGCGTCGCGCTCGCCGACGAACGCGTGACGATCTTCCAGGGCGTGCCCGCGATGCATGCGAAGCTGCTCGAGCACCTGCACACGCACGGGCACGCGTGGCGCGCGCCGCGGCTGCGCTTCGCGTATTCGGGCGGCTCGCCGCTCGACGCCGACCTGAAGGCGCGCGTCGAGCGCGTGTACGGCGTGCCGTTGCACAACGGCTACGGAATGACCGAAAGCAGCCCGACGATCACGCAGACGCCGCTCGACGCGCCGCGCGCCGACTGCTCGGTCGGTATGCCGATTCCCGGCGTCGAGATGCGGATCGTCGCGCCGGACGGCGCCGACGTGCCGCGCGGCGAGGTCGGTGAAATCCGCGTGCGCGGGCCGAACGTGATGCTCGGCTACTACCGCAACGCGGACGCGACGCGCGCGGCCGTGTCGCCGGACGGCTGGCTGAGCACCGGCGATCTCGCCCGCCAGGACGCCGACGGCGCGGTGACGATCGCGGGCCGCAGCAAGGAGCTGATCATCCGCTCGGGCTTCAACGTGTATCCGGTGGAGGTCGAACAGGTGCTGAACGCACATCCGGACGTCGTGCAGGCGGCCGTCATCGGGCGCGCGGTCGACGGCAACGAGGAAGTGCTCGCGTTCGTCGAGCTCGCGCCCGGCGCGACGGCTGCCGACGCCGAACTGCATGCGTGGTGCGCGCAACGCCTCGCGCCGTACAAGCGCCCGGCCCGCATCCGCGTGCTCGACGCGCTGCCGGCCGCCTCCACCGGCAAGGTGCTGAAACACAAGCTGCGCGACCTCGCGTAGCGCGCGGCGCCCGCGCTAGCCGCGCGGATGGTGCTGCGCGTGCAGCGTCCTGAGCCGCTCGCGCGCGACGTGCGTATAGATCTGCGTGGTCGAGATGTCGCTGTGGCCGAGCAGCAGCTGCACGACGCGCAGGTCAGCGCCGTGGTTCAGCAGGTGCGTCGCGAACGCGTGCCGCAGCGTGTGCGGCGACAGGTGCGCGCGCACGTCCGCGCGCTGCGCGTGACGCTTGATGATGTTCCAGAACTGCTGGCGCGTCATCCCGTCGCCGCGCGCGGTCACGAACAGCGCGTCGGCCGCGCGCGCGCCGAGCAGCGCCGGCCGCGCGTCGCGCAGATAGCGCTCGATCCAGCCGTGCGCGACTTCGCCGAACGGCACGAGACGCTCCTTCGAGCCCTTGCCCATCACCCGCACGACGCCCTCGTTGAGCCCCACCTCGACGGTCTTCAGCGTGACCAGTTCGCTCACGCGCAGCCCGCTTGCGTACATCAGCTCCAGCATCGTGCGATCGCGCAGCCCGAGCGGCGTGCCGATGTCCGGTGCGCCGAGCAGCGCCTCGACCTGCGCCTCCGACAGCGTCGACGGAAACCGCGCGCCCTGCTTCGCGGACGCAATCCGCAACGTCGGGTCGGCGCTCGCGCGATGCTCGCGCACGGCCCAGCCGTAGTAGCGACGGAACACCGACAGCCGCCGGTTCGACGACGTCGCCTTGCCGTCGCTGCGCGCGGCGATATAGCCGGTCACCATCGCTTCGTCGGCGGAGTCGAGCGCCGCGTGGTGGGTGGCGGCGAGCCATTGGGAAAACAACGTCAGGTCGCGCCGGTACGCATCGAGCGTATTGCGCGACAGCCCGTGCTCGAGCCACAGCGCGTCGCAGAACAGGTCGATCGACGCGCGGCTCGCGAGCTGCGCCGGCGAAGCGGCGAGCGGATCGCCGGCGGCGTCGGCATCGGAAGCGGGGGAAAGCAACGGTTCGTTCATCGGTACGGCACGCCTTCATGCGCCAGCAGCCAGCGCTTCACTGTCTGGAAATAACCGCCGTCGTCGTGGTTCGCGAAACCGCCGAGGCCGCCCGCCGCGACGACGCGGTGACACGGAATCACGAGCGGAAAGTAGTTCGCGCCGCACGCCTGGCCGACCGCGCGCGGCGCGCTGCCGATGCGCTTCGCGACCTGCCCGTAGGTCAGCACCGTGCCCGGCGGAATGTCGCTGATCACGTCCCACACGCGCTGCTGGAACGCGCTGCCCACCGGCGCGAGCGGCAGGTCGAAGCGTGCCGACGCCCGCTCGAAATAGCGCTCGATCTGCTCGACCGCACGCTCGGCGAGCGGCGAAGCGGGCGCGACCGACCCGACCGATTCGGGCAGATAGACGATCTCGCGCACCACCGCCGCGTCGGTGCGGATGCCGACCTTGCCGAACGGTGCGTCGATCACTGCGTTGAACATCATTCTCCTCCCGGTGAAACGCGCGGCGCCGCCGCGCCGACGACACTTTACGCCGCGTTCATGCGGCGCGCAGCGCCCATTCGACGTGCTCGCGCACGACCGGCGACGGATCGTCCGCTCGCGCGCGCAGCGCGGCGACGATCGCGTCGCGCGCAGCGGGCGCGAGCCGCCCGGCCGGCGCACGCAGCGCGTTGCCGAGCCCGACCGCGAGATTGCGCAGCCAGCTTTCGTGGCCGATGCGCCGGATCGCGCTGCCCTGCATCCGCGTGTCGAAGGTTTCGGCGTCCCAGCCGAACAGCTCGACGAGCGTCGCGCGATCGAGCCCGTGCCGCACGTCGAAATCGGCGACCGGCGCGGCCTGCGCGAACTTGTTCCACGGGCACACGAGCTGGCAGTCGTCGCAGCCGTACACGCGATTGCCGATCAACGGCCGCAGCGGCTCCGGAATGCTGCCCTTCAGCTCGATCGTCAGATACGAAATGCAGCGGCGCGCGTCGACGCGATACGGCTCGACGATCGCGCCGGTCGGGCACGCGCCGAGGCAGCGCGTACAGCTGCCGCAGTGCGCGCCGGGCGTTTCGGGCGCCGCATCGGGCGCCGTCTGCGCATCGGTCGGCAGCGCGACGTCGACGTAGATCTCGCCGAGGAAGAAGAGCGAGCCCGCGTCGCGCTGCAGCAGCAGCGTGTGCTTGCCGCGCCAGCCGACGCCGGCCTTCTGCGCCAGTTCGACCTCGAGCACCGGCGCCGAATCGGTGAACACGCGGTAGCCGTATGCGCCGATCTCGCGCTCGATGCGCTCCGCGAGCGTCTGCAGCCGGTTGCGCAGCACCTTGTGATAGTCGCGGCCGCGCGCGTAGATCGACACGACGGCCGCCTGCGGATCGTCGAGCCGGGCGCGCTCGCGGGCGCGCCAGTCGTGCGGCGCGGACGACGCGTCGGGCGCGTCGGCGGCGAGCGTCGCGGCCGGCAGATAGGCGAGCCGCGCGGAGATCACGCGTCGCGTACCGGCCACAAGTTCGGCCGGCCGCGCGCGTTTCATCCCGTGTTTCGCCATATAATCCATTTCGCCGTGGTACCCGGCTTCCAGCCAGGCGGCGAGGCCCGCTTCGGCATCCGAGAGATCGGTATCGCTGATGCCGATCGCCCCGAAACCCAATTCGCGCCCCCACGCCCTGATGCGCGCGGCGAGCGCAGTCAACGCCGCATCGTCGAGCGCGCACGGCGCCGCGCCCTCGGCACGAGTCGAAGGGCCGTCGGATGCGGCGAGTTCCGGTAAGCGGTTCATCGCACTATTTTACGAGAATGCCAGCCACGCCCCATCCGCCTCATGCAGACACGCTGCCCGCTCCGCTCGCGCAGCGCGTGATCGCACTCGCCGACGAAGCGGCGACCGAGGCCTTCGGCGCCCGCTTCGCGCATGCGCTCGACGCCGCACGCACCGAGCTGGCGCGCACCCACGCGTTCGCGGGGCTGCAGATCCAGCTGATCGGCGATCTCGGCGCGGGCAAGACGACCCTCGTGCGCGCGATCCTGCGCGGCCTCGGCCACACGGGGCGCGTGCGCAGCCCGACCTACACGCTCGTCGAACCATACGCGTTCGCGCGCGACGACGGGGAACTCGAGGTCTATCACTTCGATCTGTATCGATTCAACGATCCGGCCGAATGGTCCGACGCAGGCTTTCGCGAATATTTCAATTCGAGCGCGATCTGCCTCGTCGAATGGCCGCAACAGGCAGGCGCGCTACTCGGCGTGCCCGATCTGGTTTTCTCGCTCGACGTGGACGGCGACGGCCGCGCCCTCACCGTCCGGGCGTTCAGCGCTTCAGGAAAGGCATGTCTCGAAAGATGTTGATCAAACCGTTCCGCTCGATCGAATCGGCGGCCACCGCGACGCACAACTGGCGGCGCCGCCAAATCCTGCGCGCCGGTGCGTCGACGCTGGTGCTCGGTCTCGTCGCGCCGCGCGTCGCGCACGCATCTTCGGTGCTCGGCGTGCGCGTCTGGCCCGCGCGCGATTACACGCGCGTCACGATCGAATCCGATCAGCCGCTGCAGAACAGCCAGCAGCTGCTGCAGGGGCCGGACCGCCTCGTCGTCGACCTGAACGGCCTCGATCTCGACCAGGCGCTGCGCGACCTCGTGTCGAAGATCGCGCCAAACGATCCGCAGATCCAGTCGGTGCGCGTCGGCCAGTATCAGCCGCACGTGGTGCGGATGGTGTTCGACCTGAAGGGGTCGGTGAAACCGCAGGTGTTCACGCTGCCGCCGGTGGGCACCTACAAGTACCGGCTCGTGTTCGACCTGTATCCGGCCGTCGCGCCCGATCCGCTGACCGACCTGATCGCACAGACCGAACGCAAGGAGCAGGCGCTGAACGACAGCGCGCGCGCGCAACAGATGCAGCCGCCGTCGAGGCTCACGGGCCCGGCCACGCCGCCCGCCGCGGCCGACAACAGCGACGCGTTCTTCCAGCGCTTCGCGCAGAACACGCCGGCCGCGCCGCGCACGCCGCAGGCCGCGCCTTCGACGCCGGCGAAGCCGGCCGTCAAGCCGCCGCCCGTCATCGCGCGCCGCGACGACAGCGACGACGACGCCGACACCTACAAGTTCACCGCGCCGAAATCCGGCAAGGGCGGCACGATGCGGCTGCTGACGGTCGCGATCGATCCGGGCCACGGCGGCGAGGATCCGGGCGCGATCGGCGGCGCAGGCACCTACGAGAAGCACGTCGCGCTCGACATCGCGAAGAAGCTGCGCGCGAAGATCGACGGCGCGCCCAACATGCGCGCGATGATGACCCGCGACGCCGACTTCTTCGTGCCGCTGAACGTGCGCGTGCAGAAGGCGCGCCGCGTCGGCGCGGACCTGTTCGTGTCGATCCACGCGGACGCGTTCACGACGCCGTCCGCGAGCGGCTCGTCGGTGTTCGCGCTGTCCGACCACGGCGCGTCGAGCGCCGCCGCGCGCTGGCTCGCGAACAAGGAAAACGCATCCGACCTGATCGGCGGCATCAACATCAAGACGCAGGACGCGGCCGTGAGCCGCGCGCTGTTCGACATGTCGACCACCGCGCAGATCCGCGATTCGCTGCGCTACGGCAACTACGTACTGAAGGAAGTCGGCGGCATCAACAAGCTGCACAAGGGCTCGGTCGAGCAGGCCGGGTTCGCGGTGCTGAAGGCGCCCGACATTCCGTCGATCCTGGTCGAGACCGCGTTCATCAGCAACCCGGACGAAGAACGCAGACTCAACGACGACAGCTATCGCGAGGAAATGGCCGACGCGATCTTCCGCGGCATCAAGCGCTACTTCGCGGCCAATCCGCCGCTCGCGAAGAACCGGATGGCCTGACGTACGGCCGGTGCGAGCGGCACGGCCCGCTCGTCCTGGCCGACCTTTCCCGCGCCTGCACCGGCTTCCCCGCCCCTGCCTTTCCCGCCGCCGGCACGCGCCGCGTGCCGGCGCGTCACGACGCCGCGAAGCGGCGCAGCAGCTTCCCACCGAACACGTTCACCACGAGTCCGCCCATCACGAGCGCGGCGCCGACCAGCTGCATGCGGCTCAGGTGCTCGTCGAGCAGCAGCGCCGACGACGCGAGCCCGACGATCGGCACCAGCAGCGAGAATTGCGCGACCTGCGCGGCCGGATAGCGCGACATCAGACGGCTCCACAAGCCGTAGCCGACGAGCGTCGCGACGAACGCCAGATAGACCACCGCGAAGATCGACGTACCGTTCAGTCCGGCCAGCGCGGCGGCGATCCGCTGCGGCCCCTCGAACCACAGCGACAGCAAGAAGAACGGCAGCGGCGGCACGAGGCTCGCCCACACGACGAGCGACACGAGGTTCGCGCGGCCGACCTTCTTCGTGACGATATTGCCGAACGCCCACATCACGGCCGAGCCGATGGTCAGCAGGAAGCCGGCGAGCGTCATCGCGGCGCCGCCCTGCACCGCGATCACGACGAGCCCGGCCGCGGCGATCGCGAGCCCCGCGAGGTTCTCGGCGCGCAGCCGCTCGCCGAGAAACAGCATCGCGAACACCAGCGTGAAGAACGCCTGCGACTGCAGCACCAGCGACGCGAGGCCGGCGGGCATCCCGACGTACATGCCGGTAAACAGGAATACGAACTGGCCGAGCTGAATCGTCGCGCCGTACAGGATCAGCATGCGCCACGGGATCTGCGGCCTGCGCACGAAGAACACCGCGGGCACCGCCGCGAGCGTGAAGCGCAGCGCACCGAGCAGCATCGGCGGCATGCCGTGCAGGCCGACCTTGATCACGACGAAGTTCACGCCCCATGCGAGGATCACGATCAGCGCAAGCAGCAGGTCCTTCGGAGCCATCATGGGAAGTCTCCTCGATAATCGGCCGGGCTGCCGAGCCGGCCAGTCTACCGAATTTCGCGGCGCGATCCGCGACCCGCGCGGCGCGCATCGGATCGCGCCGTGCCGCGACGAGCGGTGCAGCGCATCGCACGTGCCTGCGAGGTGACATCGTTTCGCGGGCGATTCGGCTGCGATTCGCCGCCGCTGCACCGCCGATTCGCCGCCTCGCTTCGTGCGCCTCGCCCGCCTCGCCCGCCTCGCCCGCCTCGTCCACCTCGTCCACCTCGTCCGCCTCGTCCGCCTCGTCCGCCTCGTCCGCCTCGTCCGCCTCGTCCGCCTCGTCCGCCTCGTCCGCCTCGTCCGCCTCGTCCGCCTCGTCCGCCTCGTCCGCCTCGTCCGCCTCGTCCGCCTCGTCCGC
>NZ_PQMX01000110.1:0-14207 GCF_004368385.1 Burkholderia sp. B10
TCCCCGATGCAACTCACCCTCCCCACGTGCACGCGCCGCGCGGCACCCGCCCGCGATTGCGCTTATGATGGGCGCCTCGAATTTTCGTTCCGGAACCACTGACATGACATCCGCCGATTACGCCAGCCGCCAACGCGCGATCATCGCCGAACTGAACGTCGCCGCACACTTCGACGTCGACGCCGAAATCACGCGCCGCGTCGATTTCCTCGCGCGCTATCTTCGTTCGAGCGGCATGCGGACCTACGTGCTCGGCATCAGCGGCGGCGTCGATTCGTCGACGGCCGGGCGGCTCGCGCAACTCGCGGTCGAGCAGTTGCGCGCCGACGGCTACGACGCGCGCTTCATCGCGATGCGCTTGCCGAACGGCGTGCAGAACGACGAAGCCGACGCGCAGCGCGCGCTCGCGTTCGTGCGCGCCGACGAGACCTTCACGGTCGACGTGAAGCCGGCCGCCGACGCGATGCTCGCGTCGCTGGTCGCGTCCGGTCATGCGTTCGAAAACGCCGCCCAGCAGGACTTCGTGCACGGCAACATCAAGGCGCGCGAGCGCATGATCGCGCAATACGCGGTGGCCGGCGCGCGGCGCGGCATCGTGATCGGCACCGACCACGCAGCAGAATCGCTGATGGGCTTCTTCACGAAATTCGGCGACGGCGGCGCGGACGTGCTGCCGCTCGCCGGCCTGAGCAAGCGCCGCGTGCGCGCCGTCGCCCGCGCGCTCGGCGGCGACGAGCTGATCGTGATGAAGGTGCCGACGGCCGACCTCGAGGAACTGCGTCCGCTGCGCCCCGACGAGCACGCCTATGGCGTCACCTACGACGAGATCGACGACTTCCTCGAAGGCAAGCCGGTCTCGGACAACGTGTACGAAACCGTGCTGCGCTTCTACGACGGTTCGCGCCACAAGCGCGCGCTGCCCTACACGCCGTTCGACTGGCCGGCCGCGTAAGCCGGCCCGGCTCGCTGCCGACGCCGCGCGCCCCGCACGCGCCACGCACACCATGCACACCACGCGCGGCGCGCGCGCCCGGCGACGCTACGCGCGCCCGCCGCCCTTCTTCGCCTGCAGTGCGCGGATCCGCATCCGCGCGCCGGTATCGCTGACGGTCGCGTCGTACATCGTCGCGAGATCGCGCTTGAGCGCGGTACGCGAACCGCCGTCGAGATACACCATGTGCCCGGACGGATAGAAGCGCGCGGACAGGTTCTGCCGCACCTTCTGATCCTCGAGCGGCATCTGCTGCAGGTCGATCACGGTCTGGTAGAACGGCGTGACGAAATCGTACAGGCCGTTCGCCGACAGCACCTTCAGGTCGACGTTCAGCGCCATCACCGCGGCAAGATCGCCGGCCGTGTAGAGGATCACGTTGCCGTTCGCATCGGTGCCCTGCTGCGCGCCGGTCGGGTCGATGTGGCCGAAGTCCCAGTTGCGGAACGCCTGGTCGTTCAGGTCCGTGAACGCCGAGGTCGACGTGAACTTCAGCTGCTCGTTCAGATAGCTGTTCCACATCGCCGTATAGACGCCCGTCACGGCGGTCATGGTCGGATCGTTGCCGCCCGAGTTCGGATCGATCTTGCCGGCGATGCCCGACGAAATCCCGGTCACACGGCCGTCGTACGAACCGAGCGCGAGCCCGCGCGCATGCAGCAGCGTCGTCAGGAACACCGAGTTGCCGCGCGCGTCGTAGCCGGCGATGTCGAGCCCCCACGCCTGCAGCGTCGCGGTATCGATGCCCGTGTAGTCGGACAGCTTCTGCACCACGGCGGCGTCCGCATGCGGCACGTTGCGCAACGCGCTCAGGTAGTCGGTGCGCGCGAACTGCGCGACCTCCTCGACGAACGCGCCGAGATCGGCAGGCGCCGGCTCGATGCCGAGCTTCTTGTGATACCACGCGTCGGCGGCCGCGGTCGGCAGCGCGCCGACGGGGTTGCCGGCCTGCCGGTAGTCGAGGATCGACGACTGCAGCGTGATGCCGTTCAGGTCGACTCCGTCCTCGTGCAGCTTGTAGGCGAGCACGCAGCTGCGCGCGGTGCCGTACGACTCGCCGAACAGATACTTCGGCGAATTCCACCGGTTGTTCTTCGTCAGATAGCGCTTGATGAACTGCTTCAGCGAGTCCGCGTCCTGGTCGACGCCCCAGAAATTGCGGTTCTTGTTCGGCGCGACGGCCGCGGAATAGCCGGTGCCGACCGGGTTGATGAACACCAGGTCGCTATGGTCGAGCATGCTGTCCGGGTTGTCCTCGATCTGGTACGGCGCGGGCGGCGTGAAGCCCGGCATCGACGTCTTGATGCGCTTCGGCGCGAACGAGCCGAGCAGCACGAACACCGACGAGGAACCCGGCCCGCCGTTGTAGAAGAACGTGACGGGGCGCGTCTCCTCCTTCGCATCGTCGGCGGTGAACGCGACGTAGAAGATCTTCGCGGCCGGCTGCGAGCTGCTCGGGTCCACCGTCACGAGGTGGCCGACGGTCGCCGTGTACGCGATACGCTTGCCGTCGAGCACGATCGTATGGTGCGTGATGGCGGCGGCTTCGGTCGTGTCGGTCACCGAATCGTCGGGGCCGTTGCCGTACGCGACCGGATCGAAGAACGGCTGGTCGCGGCCGCGGGCGAGCGCGACCGGCGCGACGCTCGGCGGCACGCCATGTGAGTTGTGGTCGCCGTGATGCAGCGGATACACGCCGCCGGAAGATGCGGAATCGATGCCCATCGTGCTGCTCCTGGAGGTGAAAAAAGACGCGGGCAGACGACCCGCGTCGGAAGGAAAGGCAATGCCGATGCGTCAGCTCGACGGCTTGCGCGCGAGGAGCGCGGCGAGCTTCGCGCCGTCGGGGCTGCCGAGGCCCGTGCACGCATCCCAGCCCGGTGCGGCCGCATACGTGCCGTTCGAGCCCTTCGTGATGTCGCGCAGCGCGTCCGGATGCTTGTACAGCACCGGATTGATCCAGCCGGCCGACGTGCCGGACGCCGCGTTGATCCGCGCGATCAGCGCGGCCCACAACGGCGCGACCGCGCTCGTGCCGCCCATTACCGCGGGCGTGCCGGCCACCGCCACCTCGTAGCCCGTCTGCGGCGACGCATCGCCGGCGACGTCCGGCACGCCGCGCTTCGCAAGCGGCGCGCGGCCGCCGTCGACGCGCGCGACGTTGAGCCCCTGCTGCCAGGTCGGCACGTCGAACATCGTGCTGACGCCACCGCCACCCGCGCCGCCGCCGGCCGACTCGTCGTTCCACGCGACCTCGCTGCGGATGCCCTGCCCCGGTAGCGCATCGAGCTGCGTGCCGCCGCAGCCGAGCACGTACGGGCTCGACGCGGGGAAATCGACGTGGTCGGCGCCGTCCTGCAGCCCGTCGCCGGAGCCGCTGTCGCCCGATGCCGCGCACACCGTGATCCCTTGCGCGGCGGCGGCCTGCAGCACGCGGTTGAACGCGTGCGCCGATTGCGCCTGCCAGATCGCTTCCGGGCCGCCCCAGCTGATCGAGATGACCGACGGCCGATTGGTCTTGTCGGTGACGGCCGCGTTGACCGCCTGAATGAAGCCCGCGTCGCTGTTCGGCGCGAAGTAGACGGCGATCTTCGCGGCTGGCGCGATCGCGCCGGCGATTTCGATGTCGAGCGCGACTTCGCCGTCGGGGCCGCTCGCCTCGCCGGTCGGCGCGTTGCGGCCGGTGCCGACGTTCACGTCGACGAGCGTCGGCGGCTTGTCGATGCCGAGCCCGCGGAAATACTGAGCGATGTCGGCCGCGCGATAGCCGCCGCCCAGCTCGACGATCGCGATGCACTGGCCGGCGCCGTCGCCGGCCGGAAAGCCGTACAGCGACGCGAGCTGCACCGGGGTAAAGGTGACCGCGGCGCCGCGCGCGGGTTTGAACGGCGGACGCAACCGGAAGTGCGGCCGTGCCTGCGGACGGCTGTCGAGGCCGAGCACCGCCGTGACGGCATCGCCGAGCTCGTCCGGCAGCGCGATCGGGCCCGTGCGGCCGCGATACTGGCCGATCGCGCGATGCTCGAACCGCTCGAGCTTCACGCTGAACGCCGCTTCGAACTGCTGGATCGTGCCGGACAGCACGACGACGCTTTCGACCGGATCGACGCGATCGACCGTCAGCTGATGACGGTGCGCGAATTCCTCGGTCTTGCGGATGTCGTCGGGATCGGCGGAGAAACGCTGCGCGAATGCATCGCGCGACAGCGGTTTGGCGCTCGCGTCGCCGGCCGCGAGCTGCTGAACCAATGCATCGAGTTGCCCTTCTTCCCGCCGCCGCAACATGATCGTGACGTGGATGCGTTCTGCCGGATCGCACTGGCCGAGGCATGTCGACTCGGCGACGATGCGGGGTTCACGGTCGGCTTGAAGATGCCTTGCCATGTTCAGACCCTCCTATGTACCGCGTTGCACGGAACAGCCAGGAAATCGGACAGGGCCAGCGGAAGACGGTTCCGTTCGGTCAGTCGGTTCGCCACGCGGCGAATTTCAAGGAAGTTTAGAACAGTCAGAGGATTTGCGCGCGGCGCCAGGCGGGCCGGCGCAGCGCTTGGCCGGCAGGCCGCGCGCACGGCGCGCGTTCGATGACGCATCGCACCACGCTGCCCGTCGAGCGGCGCGGCCAGCCTGCGACGGCGCCGCTCAGTCCATCGACAGGCGCAGCGCGAAGCCGATCAGCGCGGCCGAGAAGGTCCAGCGCTGCACCGTCTGCGCGAGCGGGTGCGCGCGCATCCACGCGGCGATGCGCGACGCGCCGAACACGCAGGCGAGATCGAAGCACACGCCGGCCGCGACGAGCAGCGCGCCGAGCTCGAACATCTGCCACACGACCGGCCCGGCGTCGGTGCGCACGAACTGCGGCAGCAGCACCGAGCAGAACAACAGCGCCTTCGGGTTCAGCAGGTTCGTCAGCAGTCCCTTGAAGAACGACTGGCGCAGCGCGCTCGCGGCGGCCGCTTCGGCGTCGCCGAGCGCGAATACCGGCGAGCGGAACACCTGGATCGCGACATACGCGAGATACAGCGCGCCGCCGTAGCGGATCACTTCATACAGCCACGGCGCGCTCCGAATCAGCGCCGCGACGCCGCACGCGGACAGCGTCACGTGCACCGCACGCGACAGCGACAGG
This sequence comes from Burkholderia sp. B10, assembly GCF_004368385.1. Classification (NCBI taxonomy): domain Bacteria; kingdom Pseudomonadati; phylum Pseudomonadota; class Betaproteobacteria; order Burkholderiales; family Burkholderiaceae; genus Burkholderia; species Burkholderia sp. B10. The sequence continues at coordinate 5,121 of NZ_PQMX01000110.1, forward strand.
CCGGCGGCCGCCGCGAGGCCCGGCCGCACGCCGCGGCCGATGCTGGTCTGCAGCACGAGCGCCATGTCGGGCCCCGGAACCGCGTAAATGGCCGCCAGCGCGGCGAGATAGATCAATAGCAAATGCGTGGAAATCATGGTCGGGCTCGTCCTTCGATGACGATATGTTGCCGTCGAAGGCGGAGCGCTTATTGGCCATCTTTCGTTCCGTATTGCCGCTTCGCGGCGGAATCCCCCACAATTGGCCGATCTACAAACGGATTCCGCCACCATGACCGAACTCGACAAAACCGACCGCGCGATCCTCGCGGCCGTGCAGCGCGACGGCCGGCTGCCGATCGCGCGCCTCGCCGACGCCGTCGGGCTGTCCGAAACGCCGTGCGCGCGGCGTCTGAAGCGCCTCGAAAACGACGGCTACATCGAGCGCTACCGCGCGCAGCTGTCGCGACAGGCGCTCGGCTTCGGCGTCGTCGCGTTCGTGCTCGTGCGGTTCGCGACGCACGACCGCAAGGTCGCCGACCGCTTCGAACGGGAAGTGCTCGGCATCGAGCGCATCCTCGCGTGCCACAACGTCGCGGGCACGGCCGACTATCTGCTGCAGGTGGTCGCGCGCGATCTCGACGACTACGGCACGTTCCTGCGCGATTCGCTGCGCACGCTGCCGGGCGTCACGTCGATCGAATCGGCGCTGTCGCTGCGGGAAGTGAAGCACGACGCGGGTTTGCCGGTGCCTTGATGCGAGCGACCGGGCGCGCCGGCACGACACAGGCCCAGGTGATCGGGAAGATCACCGTCATCCGGCATCGCCCGGCTGGTGCGCGCGCTCGAGGTCTTCGAGAAACGCGGCGACGAGCGGGTCGCCGCGCGCGTCACGCGCGACGACCATGTGGAACGTCACGTCGTAGCGCAACTGCTCGGGGTTGAGCGGCGCGAGCAGCCCCTGCGCGACGTACGGCGCCGCGAAGTGCTGCGGCAGGTAGCCGAGGTGATGGCCGGACAGGATCAGCAGCGCGACGGCCTCCATGTTGTCGGCGGTGGCGGTCACGCGATCGGGCGTCGTCGACATATGGGCCTCCGGCAGCGGATACGAGCGCCACGCCCATTCGAATTCCGCGACGTCGGCCGGTGTCAGCTGGCCGGCGTGCTCGAACAGCGGATGGCCGCGCCCACAATACGCGATCTGGTGTTCGACGAACAGCGGCGTGTAGTGCAGCGACGGTACGCGGTGCCAGAAGTAGCCGACCGCGATCTGAATCTCGTTGCTCAGCAGCTTCTCCTCGAGATCGCCCGGCGTGCGCACCGAGATCGCAAAGCGCACGGCTTCGTCGCGCGTGCGGAACGCGGCGATCGCCTCGGCGATCCGCGCGTTCTGGCTCACCGGCGTATGGCCGATCAAGCCGATGTTCAGCGTGCCGACCAGCTGGCGGTCCATGTGACGCGCCGCCATCCCGAACTCGTCGAGCGCGGCGAGCAGCTTGCGGCTCATCGCATGGAACCGCTCGCCCTTCGGCGTGAGCCGGAAGCCGCTGCGGCCGCGCTCGCAGAGCCGGTAGCCGAGGCGCGTCTCGAGCGACGACAACTGCGCGCTGATCGTCGACTGGCCGACGTTGAGCATCGTCTGCGCGGCCGACACGCCGCCCGCGTCGGTCACCGCGAGAAACACGCGGATCAGCCGCAAATCGAGCGTCGACAGATTCCCGAGCACGCTATTCCCCTCCGATACATCGATGGACGTCGATGTTTACGTCGACATGTTCGCATTCTTCTTTCGCGCGCGGCGCGCAAAACTATGCGCCAGGCCGCGTCGAATGATACGGCAACCCCATATCGACAGAGAACAGCCCATGAACGACCCTCTCCATTTCCAGCCGCTCGGCGGCAACGAAATGCCGCGCAGCGGCGGCATCGCAACGATGATGCGCCTGCCGCACGTCGCGAGCGCCGCGGGGCTCGACGCGTGTTTCGTCGGCGTGCCGTTCGATCTCGGCACGTCGAACCGTACCGGCGCGCGCTTCGGCCCGCGCCAGATCCGCACGGAGTCGGTGCTGCTGCGCCCGTACAACATGGCCACGCGGGCGGCGCCGTTCGATTCGCTGCAGGTCGCCGACATCGGCGACGTCGCGATCAATCCGTACAACCTGCACGATTCGATCGCGCGCATCGAGGCCGCGTACGACGCGATCCTCGCGCACGACTGCAAGCCGATCACGCTCGGCGGCGACCACACGATCGCGCTGCCGATCCTGCGCGCGATCCATCGCAAGCACGGCAAGGTTGCATTGATCCACGTCGATGCACACGCCGACGTGAACGACACGATGATGGGCGAGAAGATCGCGCACGGCACGCCGTTTCGCCGCGCGGTCGAAGAAGGCCTGCTGCACGGCGACAAGGTCACGCAGATCGGCCTGCGCGGCACCGGCTATGCGGCCGAGGATTTCGACTGGTGCCGCGACCAGGGTTTTCGCGTCGTGCAGGCCGAGGCGTGCTGGAACCAGTCGCTCGTGCCGCTGATGGAGGAAGTGCGCGCGCGCGTCGGCGACACGCCCGTCTACATCAGCTTCGACATCGACGGCATCGACCCCGCCTACGCGCCCGGCACCGGCACGCCGGAAATCGCGGGCCTCACGGTGCCGCAGGCGCTCGAGATCATTCGCGGCGCGAAGGGGCTGAACATCGTCGGCTGCGATCTCGTCGAAGTCGCGCCGCCGTACGACCCGTTCGGCACCACCGCGCTGCTCGGCGCGAACCTCGCGTACGAGCTGCTGTGCGTGCTGCCGGGCGTCGCGTATCGCGATTGATCGCGGCGCGGCATAGGGCGGGTTCCGGGGCGGCGCTGCGCCGGGAGCTTCCGCGCACGCGCTGGTTGCGCGAGCGCGGAACCGGCGCGTCGCCGAAGCGCTTTATCAGAGCCCGTTGCGCAGCTCGCTGCGCAACGTCTTCGCCGCGGCGACCATGTTCGTCAGCGCCGGCAGCACTTCCGCCCAGCGGCGCGTCTTCAGCCCGCAGTCCGGGTTCACCCACAGCCGTTGCGCCGGAATCCGCTCGGCGGCTTTCCTCATCAGGCCGACGATGTGCTCCTGCGTCGGGATGTTCGGCGAATGGATGTCGTACACGCCCGGCCCGATTTCATTCGGATACCGGAAGCCGTCGAACGCGTCGAGCAGCTCCATGTCCGAGCGCGACGTCTCGATCGTGATCACGTCCGCGTCCATCTCGGCGATCGACGCGATGATGTCGTTGAATTCCGAATAGCACATGTGCGTGTGGATCTGCGTGTCGTCGCGCACGCCGTTCGCGGCGATCCGGAACGCGTCGATCGCCCACTTCAGGTAGGCCGGCCATTGCGCACGACGCAGCGGCAGCCCCTCGCGCAGCGCGGCCTCGTCGATCTGGATCACGCGCACCCCGGCCCGCTCGAGATCGAGCACTTCGTCGCGGATCGCCAGCGCGAGCTGGTAGCACGACACCGAACGCGGCTGGTCGTCGCGCACGAACGACCAGTTCAGGATCGTCACCGGCCCGGTCAGCATGCCTTTCATCGGCTTGCTCGTCAGCGACTGCGCGTAGGCGATCCACTCGACCGTCATCGCGCTCGGTCGGCTGATGTCGCCGAACAGGATCGGCGGCTTCACGCAGCGCGATCCGTACGACTGCACCCAGCCGAACTGGCTGAACGCGTAGCCATCCAGCTGCTCGCCGAAATATTCGACCATGTCGTTGCGCTCGGCTTCGCCGTGCACCAGCACGTCGAGCTGCAGCGTTTCCTGTTCGCGCACGCTGCGTTCGATCTCCGCGTGCATCGCGTGGCGGTAGCCGGCTTCGTCGAGCTCGCCGGCCTTGAAGCGGCGGCGCGCGTCGCGGATCTCCGCGGTCTGCGGGAACGAGCCGATCGTCGTGGTCGGGAACAGCGGCAGTTTCAGGCGTGCCGACTGCGCGGCCGCGCGTTGCGGATACGCGCTCGCACGGTTGCCGAGCCGCGCGTCGATGCGCGCGACGGCGGTCTTCACCGCCGGGTTGTGCACGCGCGGCGAGCGGCACCGCGACTCGATCGCGGCCGCATTCTCCGCGAGGGCGTCGGCCACCGTGTCGCGCCCTTGGTTCAGCGCGGTCGCGAGCAGCTTCAGTTCGGCGAGCTTCTGCAGCGCGAACGCGAGCCACGAGCGGATCTCGGCGTCGAGCTTCTGCTCGCTCGCGAGATCGACCGGCACATGCAGCAGCGAACACGACGGCGCAAGCCACAGTCGCTCGCCCAACTGCCGCGCGAGCGGCTCGAGCCAATCGAGCGCCGCGTTCAGGTCGGTCCGCCAGATGTTGCGGCCGTCGATCACGCCGACCGACAGCACGCGTGTGGCCGGCAGCGTGCGCGCCAGCACGTCGACCTCGTCGCGCGCATTGACGGCGTCGATGTGCAGTCCATCGACCGGCAGCGAAACCGCAAGCTCGAGATTGTCCTGAAGCGGGCCGAAGTACGTCGCGACCAGCAGCTTGATGCGACGCGTCTCGAGCGCCTCGTATGCCGTGCGCAACGCACGCCGCCAGTCGGCGTCGAGCTCGGTGACGAGGATCGGTTCGTCGATCTGCACCCATTCGACGCCCTGAGCGGTCAACGTATCGAGCAGCGCGCCGTACACGGGCAGCAGTTTCGGCAGCAGCGCGAGCCGGTCGGAATCGTCCTTCGCCTTGCCGAGCCACAGATACGTGACGGGGCCGAGTATCACCGGCTTTGCGTTTACGCGCTGCGCGTTCGCCTCGGCCAGTTGCTGCAGCAGTCGCGACGGGTCGAGCGAGAAGTTCGTGTCGGCGTGGAACTCCGGCACGATGTAGTGATAGTTGGTGTCGAACCACTTCGTCATCTCGCCGGCCGCCACGCCACCGCAGCAGCTCGCATGCTCGTGCGCCGAATGCGCGGAACGGCCGCGCGCCACGCGGAAATAGTTGTCGAGCGCGTCGCCGTGAAAGTCCTGCACGCGCTTCGGCAGATTGCCGAGCGTGAAGCTCATGTCGAGCACGTGGTCGTAGAACGCGAAATCGCCGAGCGGCGCGAGATCGAGGTCGTGCTGGTCGCTCCAGTGGCGCCGGCGCAGCGCGGCGCCGAGGGCCGTCAGCTCGTCGCGCGTGGCGTCGCCGTTCCAGTAGCGTTCGAGGCCGAATTTGAGTTCGCGCTGTGCGCCGATGCGCGGGAAACCGAGGTTGTGGGTCTTCACCATGAAGCCGCCGTCCAGAAGTAATAGAAGATTCAGCAGCCATCATAGGGATTTCGCCCCATGAAATAAAATGGCATTATTTCATTCATCCATTAACTTTGTTCATGTATTGATGCTCGAGCGATTCCATCTCGTCGTGATCCGCGAAGTCGAGCGCCAGGGCTCGCTGACTGCGGCTGCCAACGCGCTGCACCTCACGCAGTCGGCGCTCAGCCATACCGTGCGGAAAATCGAGCAGCAGCTCGGCACGCCGATCTGGGATCGGGAAGGACGTGGCCTGCGGCTCACGCAGGGCGGGCAATATCTGCTGAAGCTCGCGAACCGGCTGCTGCCGCAGTTCGAGCTCGCCGAGGAGCGGATGAAGCAGTACGCGAAGGGCGAGCGCGGCACGCTGCGCATCGGGATGGAATGCCATCCGTGCTACCAGTGGCTGCTGAAGGTGGTGTCGCCGTATCTGGCGCGCTGGCCGGACGTCGACGTCGACGTGAAGCAGCGCTTTCAGTTCGGCGGGATCGGCGCGCTGCTCGGCCATGACATCGACGTGCTCGTGACGCCCGACCCGCTGAACAAGCCGGGCCTGCGCTTCGATCCGGTGTTCGACTACGAGCAGGTGCTGGTGGTCGCCGACGCGCACCGGCTCGCGAACGCCGACTACGTCACGCCCGAGCAACTGGCCGACGAGGTGCTGATCACGTACCCGGTCGAGACCGACCGGCTCGACATCTACAACCAGTTCCTGACGCCGGCCGCCATCGTGCCGCGGCGCCACAAGTCGATCGAGACGACCGACATCATGCTGCAGATGGTCGCGAGCGGACGCGGCGTGGCCGCATTGCCGAAGTGGCTCGCCGACGAATACGCGGACCGCATGCCGGTCGTGCCGGTCAGGCTCGGCAAGCAAGGCATCGCGAAACAGATCTTTCTCGGCATCCGCGACGCCGACGCATCGATCGATTACCTGTCCGCATTTCTCGCGCTCGCACGCGACTCGGCGTCGGACGCGCCACGCATGCTGCGATAGGCGCGCGCGCAAGGCGCGAAGCGGCCCGGATGCATGAGCGTGCTCACTATATGGACGACGGCGTGAACAACGGCGTTTCGCGGTCCGTACTGTCATCAAACTGACGGACAGCCGAAGCTAGGATCGGACGCGGTTCCACTGCGAGATGCCGCCATGAATCAACCTGCTTCGCCCGCCGCACACCATCCCGGTTCCACCGAACGCGCCCGACGTGCCGGCTATGCCGTGTTCCTGCTGGTGCTGTCGGTCGGTGCCGTCTATATCGCCACCCATCTGATCGCCGATCTTGCGCCGGTGCGCGAAGGGTCGCTGTTTCCATATCTGATGCTCGGCGCCGCGCTGCTGATCGCGCTCGGCTTCGAGTTCGTCAATGGCTTCCACGACACCGCGAACGCGGTGGCGACCGTGATCTACACCCATTCGCTGACGCCGAACGTCGCGGTGATCTGGTCGGGCATGTGGAACTTCCTCGGCGTGATGGTATCGAGCGGCGCCGTCGCGTTCGGCATCCTGCAATTGCTGCCCGTCGAGCTGATCCTGCAGGTGGGCAGCGGCGCGGGCTTCGCGATGGTGTTCGCGCTGCTGATCGCCGCGATCGTGTGGAACCTGGCGACGTGGTATTTCGGGCTGCCGTCGTCGAGCTCGCATACGCTGATCGGGTCGATCATCGGGGTCGGGCTGATGAACCAGCTGATGCACGGCCCGAACGGCACGAGCGGCGTCGACTGGGGGCAGGCGCTCGGCGTCGGCAAGTCGCTGCTGTTCTCGCCGCTCGTCGGCTTTCTGTGCGCGGCGCTGCTGCTGCTCGTGCTGCGCGCCGTCGTGCGCGTGCCGGATCTGTATCAGGAGCCGCCGAAGGATCAGCCGCCGCCGTTCTGGATTCGCTGCCTGCTGATCCTGACCTGCACCGGCGTGTCGTTCGCGCACGGATCGAACGATGGACAGAAGGGCATGGGGCTCATCATGCTGATCCTGATCGGCACCGTACCCACTGCGTATGCGCTGAACAAGGCCGTCACGCCGGCCGAGTCGCAGACCTTCGTCGCCGTCGCGACGCACGCCGCGTCCACCTTCGCGAAATATTCGAACGGCGTCGCGCCGTCCGCGAATCCGCGCGCCGACGTCGAGCAGTTCGTGCAGCACCGCAAGCTCACGCCGGCCGTGCTGCCCGCGGTGCAGCAGTTGTCGACGTCGCTCGCGCGCGCCGTCGGCGCATCGGGCTCGATGGCGGCCGTGCCGCAAAACGACGTCGACAACGTGCGCAACACGATGTACCTGGTGTCCGAGGCGATCCGGTTGATCGAGAAGTCCGGACAGCTCGCGTTTGCCGCCGACGACAAGCTCGCGATCGACAACTACCGCAAGCAGCTCGATCACGCGACCAAGTTCATCCCGACCTGGGTGAAGGTGGCCGTCGCGATTGCGCTGGGTCTCGGCACGATGGTCGGGTGGAAGCGGATCGTCGTGACCGTCGGCGAAAAGATCGGCAAGCAGCATTTGACGTACGGCCAGGGCGCGTCGGCCGAACTCGTCGCGATGCTGACGATCGGCGCGGCCGATGCATACGGGCTGCCGGTGTCGACGACGCACGTGCTGTCGTCGGGCGTCGCGGGCACGATGGCCGCGAACGGATCGGGACTGCAATGGAGTACCGTGCGCAGCCTCGTGCTCGCGTGGATTCTCACGCTGCCGGCGTCGATCGTGCTGGCCGGCGGGCTGTACTGGTTGTTCCGCGCGCTGGCTTGAGCGGATAACGGCGAGCGGGCGGGCGGCGACGGCTCACGGCCGCGCGGTTGCCGCGGCGGGTGCGAGAGCGGCGGGTTCGGCAGTGGCTTCATTCTTCTTTGTCGCTGCGCTCGGGCACGTCGCCGCAATCGGCGTGCCGTCGTCGCGCGGCTCGCCGTCGCTTCGCGAATTGAAGCGCAACATCCGGAGTGCAACGGCGCGCGCCGGTCGCTAGACTCGGTTCATCGACATGCATCGCGACGCCCCGCGTGTGCTGCATGCCTGCGAAGCACGCCGCGGGTACGCGCGATGCGACGTCGCAAACGAACCGGGGGATGTCCGTGAATATCGCCGATCTGCAACCTGCCGCCGACTTGCAGGACATCGCGGCGCGCGTCGACGCAATCGACTGGTCGACCGTCGAGGCCGAACTCGATCGCTACGGCTGCGCGCACGTGTCGAGCCTGCTGTCGCGCGGCGAATGCGATGCGCTGCGCGCGCTTTATCCGCACGATGCGCTCTATCGTTCGCGTGTCGTGATGGCACGTCACGGCTTCGGGCGCGGCGAATACAAGTACTTCGCGTATCCGCTGCCCGCAGTCGTCGACGCGCTGCGCGCAACGATCTACCCGCATCTCGCGCCGATTGCCAATCGCTGGAATGACGCGCTGCGGATCGACGTGCGCTATCCGCTCGACCATGCGGCGTTTCTCGACCGCTGCCACGACGCCGGACAGACGCGACCCACGCCGTTGATCCTGCAATACGGCGCGGACGACTACAACTGTCTCCATCAGGATCTCTACGGCGAGCACGTTTTTCCGCTGCAGGTGGCGATTCTGCTGTCAGCGCCCGGGCGGGATTTCACCGGCGGCGAATTCGTGCTGACGGAGCAGCGGCCGCGTATGCAGTCGCGTGCGGAAGTGGTGCCGCTGATGCAAGGCGACGCGGTGGTCTTCGCGGTGCATGGCAGGCCCGTGCAGGGAACACGCGGCATCTACCGCGTGAACTTGCGCCACGGGGTGAGCAGGATTCGCAGCGGTCACCGCCATACGGTCGGCATCATCTTTCATGATGCGTTGTGAGGGTGTTGGTGGTGCGGATGAGGTGGAGATGGGACTCGGCACGTTGGGGG